>USHK01000009.1 GCA_900554375.1 uncultured Sutterella sp. | reverse complement strand
GTTAATGACCGCTGTTTTACTTAGTCCGGTATCGCGGGACAACGAGTCGTAACTCACGACAGAGCCGATATTTCTAGCAATAATCCGGACAAGATCAATCAGCTGCTGCGGACGGCGCACGTCCGACAATGAGAAGATATCCTTAAAAACCACTGAGTTGAAATACTCCATCAAGTTCTTTTGCGCTCTCATCGGTTCGTCCAGGACAAAAGGAAAATTTCCGTAGACAAGCCGATCCGGTAAATCTTGCATTACTTTAGGAAGAGAATAATGATTCACCAGCTCTTGTATAGAAAACGGCGCCAGATAAGTCGTATCTGTTCGTCCTGCTGCAGACTCGAAAATGCCGCCCGCTAGCTCCAATGAGCTAGAGCCGGTGACTAGGATTTTGCACTTTGTCTTTAAGTCAACAAGACGTTTAATAAGCAGACCGATGCTCGGAATTCTTTGAGCTTCGTCGATAAAGACGATTTCATTGGAACCGATAATTTTTTCGAGCTCGGCCTTGCTCTCGACGGCGGAAAGAATCTTCACATCGCGCGGTTCGTCTCCGGAATAAATTGCTGTCTTGCGACCTTCAATCAGATGCCTGCAAAGCGTACTTTTTCCAGCCTGGCGTACCCCAAGCAGAACGGAGGCCTTTGACTCCGGAACTGACTTCAGAATTGGTGTGATATCTCTCTCGATATAAGACATTTTCAAACTTTTCTGACTTATAAATGCTAATAGTTTAAACTTTTCTCATTTATAAATACGAAAAGTAGATTTTGAAAGTTACTCTTCTCGATTACAGTCATAAGGCATATTCGAATGCAAAGAGATACACAGACATTTGTAATACTACGGCCGACAGGATCTTTATTTATCCCAAGTGCGGTTTTACTGGGGACAGATACGCACAGGCTGTCGTGTTGTCTTTTAGATAGATATGGAGAGCCTCGGACAGTTGAGCCTTTAAAGTGAAAGGTACGGGATTGACTGCTCAGTCATTTTAGAACTGACGCCTGAATCTGAGATCCGTGTTTTTCTTTACTCCCGTAAAGAAAATAAGGGGGATAAAAGATATTTATATAGAAGATTCTTACTTTTCTATTCTTCACGAAAAAAATAATGAAGAAACGGACTTATTCAGTAGCAAACTGCAAGATATCTAGAAAATTCTCTTAATTATCTATTTTTCGTTAAGAAAATGAATACAAAAATTCTTTGGCACGCAAGGGATGTAACCCTAATTGTCTGTTTTGTATGAAAGCGTAGACTGAAATCACCTACTTCCAAGGAGAATAGGATGACACTCAACAGACGAACATTTCTTGTTGGGGGTGCAGCTTCAGCTGCCGCCTCCGTTTCCGCATTTGCTCACGCCGCAGATCCATGCTCCACACCCACCTCATGGGATAAAACCTATGATGTCATTGTGATCGGCTCCGGCGGGGCCGGCCTTTCTGCGGGTATTGTCGCTAAAGAAAAAGGCGCGAATGCTGTCGTTCTGGAAAAACTTCCCGTCCCCGGCGGTAATACGATGGTGAGCGGAGGCGGCTTAAATGCGGCGGTAGAAGCTGATTACAAGAAAGCAGGCATTGAGGATTCGCCTCAACTTCATACAAAACAAACGATGGCAGCCGGCGACTTCCGCGCAGATCCTGCTCTTGTTGCCACACTGTGCGAAAACGTTCCTCAGAGCGTCGAATGGCTTAAGAAAGTCGGTGTCCAGTTCAAGCCCGGTATTTACCAGATTTACGGCGGTCTTTGGCCTCGCTGCCGCAACCCCGTCGGTCAAAGCGGCGGAGACTACATCAAAGCTTGCATGAACTATGCAAACAAGATCGGTCTTCCGGTTCTGACAAATCATAAAGTCGTTGGAATCATTCGCGAAAAACCGGACTCCGGTCGTGTTTTAGGTGTAGAAGTTGAATTGAAAGGCGGCAAGAAGGAATTTTGGAAAGCCAACAAGGCTGTCGTTGCAGCTGCAGGAGGTTTCGCTGCTAACCCGACAATGTGCTCGTACTTCGACCCGCGCCTGACTAAACTCAACACAACGAACCAGCCCGGTTCGACTGGAGAAGTCCTGAAATATATCCAAGGCATCGGCGGGTTGGCTGTCGGTCTGGACTACATCCAGTGCATTCCATGGACAGCTCCCGGCTACAAACATACAGCCGACATTTTCCAAGCCATTGAGTACACCATTTTCCTCAATAAGGAAGGCAAGAGATACGTTGCTGAGGATGCCCGCCGTGACGTAATTCGTGATGCCACTTTGGCACAAACCGATCAAACGGTTTTCCCGCTATGCGATACGGACGGCTTCGATAAGAACAACGAGTACTACAACGAAATGAACCATCGTGCTCTGGAAAACGGCACATTGTTCAAAGCAGACACCATTGAAGAACTTGCAAAACTCATTAAAGTTCCGCCGGAAGTGATGGTCGCGACGGTCAATGAATACAACGCAATGGTTGATTCGAAGAAAGACCCGCTCGGCCGCACACCGACTATGTTGAGCCATAAGATCGTTAAGGCACCGTTCTACGCCGGTCCGATCGGTATGTGCCGTCATCACACCATGGGAGGAGCCAAGATCAATACGAAGGCTCAAGTACTTGACCGCGACGGCAATGTTATTCCGGGTCTTTATGCGGCCGGAGAGGTCACCGGCGGTATTCACGGAAGCAATCGTATCGGCGGCAATGCTATTGCTGACATTTTCACTTTTGGAAGAATTGCAGGTGAAGGCGCCGCTTCAGAACAATAGACAATTGGGCTTTTAAGCGATTGGCTGCCAGCTTCGTTTGGCAGCCTTTTCTTTTTCTAAAAACGAAGACGTATCTAATAGCCAATCAATCACAAAGGTTACCTGCTCACAATCGGTCAAATAAATCGAAGTCTTTCTACTCGAGGATGATAATTCTTCTGCTAACTATCTCACTTAGGACTGAAAGACATGTCAAACAATAGATTAGATTTTGAAAGTATCGATCAGGTTGAAGTTTTTAAGGAAAATGGAGATGTCATCGGAACTGTTAAAGTGTCCGGTGTCCGTTCAATCGAAGCTGCTATTGAAAAAGCTCTTCAGCAACTGCCGGAAGCAACAGATCCCGAAGCCTACGTATTCAAAGTCTCAAATCTTTCCGATGGAACTGAGCGCCGTTATCGTTTAAACGCGCACGGCCACGTTAAATTGATTATCTAATCCTCAAACAAAAATCCGGCCCCGCTAAAGAACCGGATACTGGGTCAAAGGTCTCGACGCCCTCGCATCGAGACCCTAGTTGATTAATAGGACATAATCTGTCCGTCGGTACGCTTTTCGGTTGCACCGCAAAGTACGCCGTTTTCATCTCTAAGGATGACCTGACCGCGACCCATATGGTAGGGATCAGGCTGAACAATAATTTGGTGCCCCATGCGCTGAAGCTGACGAATAATGTAGTTTGGGGTTTCTTGTTCAACCTCAACTTTCTTACCGCCGACCCATTGCCAGCGAGGAGCATCGAGCGCCTGCTGAGGATTTAGATGCCAATCGATCATATTCATAACAACTTGCACATGCGCCTGGGGCTGCATCCATCCGCCCATAATTCCGAACGGACCTAACGGCTTGCCGGCCTGAGTCAAAAATCCCGGAATAATAGTGTGATACGGACGTTTGCCGCCTGCCAAAGCATTCGCGTGATTTTCATCAAATTTAAAATTCTCTGCGCGATCATTCAAAGAAATCCCGGTGCCGGGGACAACAATACCGGATCCGAATCCTCGGAAATTAGACTGGATAAAGCTCACCATGTTGCCGTCTGCATCTGCGCAGCAGAAGTAAACAGTAGACGGGCATCCGGGTTCACCCGGTTCCGGCATGATGGCTTTATCGTTGATCAATGCGCGGCGTTTCGCAGCATACTGTTCGCTTAAAAGCTGATCGACAGAAACTTTCATATAAGACGGCTCGGCGACATACTGAGCGGTGTCCACCATGGCAAGTTTCATCGCTTCGATCTGCTTGTGCATTGTGTCGGCACAATCTCTTTCAGCAAGCTTCATGTCTTTGAGAATCTGCAGAGCCATGAGCACGGTAATCCCGTGTCCGTTAGGCGGCAACTCCCATACGTCAACGCCGTGATAATTCACGCTAATCGGATCAACCCATTCAGGCTTGAAGGCGGCCAGGTCTTCTTTGGTTAAGAAGCCGTTGTGCTTCTTAAAGAAGGCATCAATCTTTTCGGCAATGGCGCCGCGATAGAAAGATTCTCCTTTAGTCGCAGCAATCTCTTTCAGTGTTTTAGCCATCTCCGGGCAGCGGAACATTTCGCCGGGCTTCGGCCAAGTGTTATTGGGTGCAAAAGTATCAAACCAACCTTGAAATTCCGGACGGTCGCGATACTTAGAATAGTTTTCAAATGCTTCCTGCCATAACCTTGAGATATTCGGCGTCACCGGGTAACCTTCTTCGGCAAAGCGAATGGCCGGAGCCATAACTTCTTCCAAGGGAAGGCTGCCAAAGCGTTCATGAAGCGCCACCCAACCCGCAACAGCGCCCGGTACATCAATCGGTTCAATACCGTAAGAAGGGATTTTTTCAAATCCTTTGTCTTTTAGGGCTGCAACAGAAAGGGATTTAGGAGCCGGGCCGGATGCGTTGAGACCGTACATCTTCCCCTGATACCAAAGGATCACGAAACAATCAGCACCCAAGCCGTTGCCGGTCGGTTCAACAACCGGCATAGCGCTTGCCATAGCAATTGCGGCATCAACGGCATTGCCGCCTTTCAAGAGCGTCTGAAGACCGGCTGAGGCAGCATGCGGGTTACCGGCATTGCACATGCCATTGCGGGCATAGACCACATTGCGTTTAGACGGATAAGGATAGTTTTGGGGATCAAATTTAATCATGTTGTATTTCCCTAACCTTGAGTTTGAAATTAGAGGAACTTCACGAAGATACCGGCGACAATCACAGAGAAGGATGTCACGGTCACAAAGCCCGCAACAAGGTATTTCGCCATTAAGCGTTCATGAATAATTCTCTTCTCTTCTTCGGTTTCTGCAACAGCGTTAATAATTTCGTTAACAATCAAATAAGTAGCCGGAAAACCGATTAATTGACAGGCAGCCACGCCGACAGCAACATTCTTAGAGCCGAGGATCTTCCACAAAGGAAGATATTTGAAGAAAACGATAATGCAGAAGATCGAAATCGCGAAGATTACGCAGATCGAATAAGACAATGTCAGAAGGTTTTCCGGTTTGATCGTAGCAAGTGAAGGAATGATGGCGCAGAAAACGGCGCAGTTGAGTAACCCGCCGGCATTGGCGTGTTTGAGAATATTGCGAGGGAGGTAACCCGTACTTCCAACTGCCGCTCCCAGAACCAAGGCCCAAATTGTTCCGGAAAGCCCCGTCCATTTCCCGATCATAAAGGCAACCCAGGAGAAAAAAGCGGTAATTGCCAGGCAAGCGAACTGGCCATAATACTTTTTGTGACGTTCAAAGAACGACGGACCTGCGGCCGGTTCTTTTTTAGGTGCATAGGTATCCTGAGGCACAACTCCGGTTTTGCGATACTCATCGATTAAAAAACGCGCTTCCCTTAAGCCGAAATAGCTTGCAATTGGCGTCCCGATGAATTTCTGCACAGCAAAAACGATCGTACCTAAGGCGGCTGCCAGCGCAAAACCATGTTCCATTGCGCCGCTGGTCATAATCTGAGTCGCAACGATGCCGCCGGTCACGATAGGTACGCTGACAATAGTATTTTCGTAACCGATGAAAGGCATCATCAAAAATGCGCCGAGCATAATAACGCCCATAGCCAGAAGAGCAGTGACTACAGTGCGCCATTCTGCGATAAGCTCTCGCATATTAATGGTTGTGCCCATTGAGAAAACGAGCAGAATTACAGACCATTTCGCTATTTGATCCAGGCCGGCCTTTTTTATGATGTCAGGCGGAATCCAGCCAGCCATAAAGGCAATCAAAAAGAGCATTAAGCTCACGAATACGGCCGAGACCTTCGCCTTTGTAGCAACGCCCAGAAAGTCGCCTATTCCGAAGAATAAAAGGCATACGAATAGGTACCAATACATCGAGGTGAACATTATTTTGTGCGCTCTTGAAGCGCCCTCCCTTACTTTAGATTTGTAGGTTTGTTTGATTTATTTTCACGGTCGTAAGCCAGTGAAAAAGAAAAATTTCAGGATAAGCCGGCTACGTACCTAGAAAAGGTCCGTCCCAACAGGCTCAAAGCCGTACAACTTTTCTTCTTTGATTCTATCTTTCAGAAATCGAAGAATATCTTTGCCAAAATAACAAGCGAATGAGGATTTTCGATTAGTTTTTTCTTCCAAATTAACTTGTTTCACTGCGGTCTTTGTACCTTTTCTTTTCTTCTTTAGAAATATCGAAAGAAAAAGACAGTAGAAAACCAATACGCAGCTTTTGCGCAGGAAGCGTTGGAGGAAGACTTCTTCACCGACTCTTTTGCGTCAACAATTTGTCGTGCTCTTGACTATCAGCCTTGATCTTCCGAGAATGACGCTTTATTTAATAAAGCTATCCCGGCTGAAAATGAAAAACACAATAGATCTTGAAAGCATTCGTCAGGAGCTTCAACAGTACGAATCTCGTTTGATCTCCTTCCGCAAAACTGTTCACGAAAATCCCGAAGTCGGTTTCAACACACAAGACACACTTGCCCGCATTAAATCCATCCTTGAAGAGTTCGGAATTTCCGGATTAGATACAGAAACCTCCCCCGGGAGCGGATTCCTTTTGATTGAAGGCAATAGACCCGGAGCAACGGTGGCTCTTAGAGCCGATATCGACGCCCTCCCCATCGAAGAAAAATCTGGGTGCGCTTGGGCGTCTAAGAACGGCAGCGCCCATTCATGCGGACACGACGGCCACCAGACTTGGCTGATCGCTGCGATCCTCTATTTGGCCAAACATCGTGACTTTCCCGGAAGAATCCTTTGCGTCTTCCAAGCCGACGAAGAAAATGTCGCCGGTGCGCAAAGCGTCATCAACTCAGGCGTTTTCCAAAAATACGACGTTAAAGAGATCTACGGGGCGCACAACGAACCCTCTCTAGACGTTGGAACAATTGCTTTCAAAGCCGGTCCGACCATGGCAGCTTGCGACCTGTTTTCCATCCGAGTCGTCGGTGTAGGAACCCATGGAGCTCGTCCGAATTTCGGCAAAGATCCGCTGCCTGTTGCCACAGAAATTTATAACGCTCTTCAGAACTTGGTTTCGCGCACACTAGATCCGCTTAAATCCGCTGTGGTTTCTGTTTGCAGTTTCAATACAGAAGGCTCCCGTGCTTACAACATCATTTCTGACTCTGTCAAAATGATCGGCACGGTGAGAACCTTTAATGAAGGTACACGAGATACGATTGAAAAAGAACTGATCAGCCGCTCCCAAGGTATCGCGGCAGCTTACGGCATAAAAGCGGAAACTTACTATGAAAGACGCGTTTCTGCCGTTAATAACGATCCTGCACTTACAAAAGAAGCAAAAGATGCGGCAGATCGTTGTTTCGGCGCTCAAAATGTCATTGAACTTGGCGAGCCTTACATGATCAGTGAGGACTTCAGTTCTTATCAAAAAGTTCTCCCGGGATGCTTCTTCTTCATCGGAGTAAAAGACTCCGAACACAAAGAAGCATTGCACAGCCCTTACTTTGATTTCAACGACAAAGTGCTAGTTCCGGCAGGTGCTTTCTTTAGTTACCTCGTATTAGAAAGGCTAAATAAATTAAGTGATTAAATTACGCTTTTGCTGATTCGAACCGATTGCGAAAACGCCCCGAGTCTTTTTTATTCGGGGCGCTTTGCTTTTTAACTTTGACTAATTAGTTAAGCGGAACGATCACAAGGCTTGGGCCGGTTTCTGTCGGGCTTGCATATCCGAAATTCTTTGTCGCCCATTCAAATCCAGCAACGACAGCTTCAGGATATTTTTTCCTCAGTTCTTCAATCGGACCAAATTGGAGTGCACTCTGTGTACAAGCTTGTACGCAGGCAGGACGTTTGCCCTGAGCCAACAGATGAATGCAGCCATCGCACTTGAAAACTTTCTTGCTTTTTTCGTCGAAAACCGGAGCCTTAAACGGGCAGGCAGCAATACAAGCCTGGCAGCCGATGCACTTAGAATGATCTTGGACAACTAGTCCATCCGGTTCAACGGAATAGGCTTTTACCGGACATACACCAAAGCACGCCGGCTTTTCGCAGTGATTACAAGATTGGGAGAACCAAAGCATTTGGTCCGGAGTTTCTTTAATCCGGCGAAGCCAAACACCGTCAGGAGTATTGTGTTGTTCCTTGCATGCAACTGCACAAGCTCTGCAACCGTTACAACGGCGAGCATCAAACAAAAATCCCATTTTCTTCATGATTACGCCTTCCTAACGTTGACAAGTGTTGAGCAAATAGAAGTTCCTGTGCCAAGAATCTGCACGGTATCGTTGGTAAGTACAGAGGAAGAATTGAAGCCGAATTGGCCCATCCACCATCCGTTTTCCAAACACACAACACCAGGGCGAATATTGTTATTCACCACTGCGATCGTCGGATGTTCTCCTCGTTCGTTGAATACAACAACCTTGTCTCCTTGTTTAATGCCGCGAGCCTCCGCATCCTTTGTATGCATGAGTACTGTTGGTTCATCTTTAAAGAGCTGGTTGATCCATTCATTGTCTTGGAAACTTGTATGAATATTTCGGATAACTTTGCGCTGAATAGCCTGAAGAGGATATTTCTGAGCTAATTCAGGATTGCCCTTCGGGCTTTCATCAACTTGCAGATAGGTCACGACCGGCAGGAACCCTTTTGCTGCCCAAGGTTCGCAGTAAAAATTTGCTTTTCCGTTCGGTGTTTTGAACATTCCATCCTTAAACGGAATCCAAGGACCTTTTACTGGGCAGACGGGACCTCTCTTAATCTGTTCGTAGGTAATACCAGACGGTTTAAGCACGTTCCTGATCATTTGCTCAACCGGAATAGTGAAGGCTTCGCCAAAGCCCAGACGCTGAGCCAACTGTCCCATAATCCAGTAGTCGGGTTTGGCCTCGCCTTGGGGTTCAACCGCTTTTTCGATCAGCTGGATGTAGTGGTTCCTGGCACCGGCCATCACAGAGTCATATTCAAAGACTGTAGCTGCGGGCAAGAGAATGTCTGCGTAACGTGCGGTAGGTGTCATCACACTTTCGGCAACTACGAAGAAAGGTACGCTCTTAACCGCTTCGATAACTTTATTGGCGTTAGGCCACTGACCGACAATTCCGCAGGTTTGCGTGTACCAGAAGTTGATCTTGTTCGGTTTACCCGTCAGCACGCATTCGCCGAGTTTTGCAGTCGGAATCGGTGCAATTTTCTTGGGCTTGTTCGGAGGCGGCGGAAATGCACTACCGAATTTTGCCATTTGAGTGACGCCGCCAGCGTCGCATATACCTGTGCCAGCTTTGCCAATATTACCGGTGAGAAGTGCCAAATAATACTGAGCACCAACTGCCTGAGTACCGTATTGCGTCCGCTGGAAAGAGCCCATGTTGTTGACAATCATTGACGGTTTATTCGTCGAATAGTCCTTGGCTAATTCCACGACCGTTGCTACAGGGATCCCAGTCGTGTCAGAAACAGCCTCGGGCGTCCACGGGTCAGCCTGTTCAAGAACCATAGATAGAACAGTTCTGTAGGGAGAACCGGCTTTAACTTCGAGAGCTGGGTCAATATTCTTAGCATCGTGACGGACGAGTTTTTGAGATTTTTCGTCAAAGACTAAATAAGAATTCGGATCCTTGGCGTCTCCTCGCATTAGTTTCCCGTCTTTATCGACGAGGTAAACAGCACCGGTGTGTTGTTTCAAGAAAGGTTCGTCTAATTTTCCGTTCGCCGCGATCCAGCGAATCATACCGAGGCCAAGAGCTGTGTCTGTGCCGGGAATGATAGACACCCACTTATCTGCCCTAACCGCGGTCTCACTCTTGCGTGGATCAATAACAACAATCTTCGCACCTCTTTCCTTAGCCTTGAGATAAAGATGCCAATATGCCTGCATCGTTACCAGAGGATTATTGCCCCAGCAAAGGATGTATTTGGCTTGGTCAATTGTGTCTCGGGTGTCCACATAACGCATTCCGACAATTGGCATCATCGCTGCGGTCACCGCTGAGCAGCACAAGGAACCCTGAGTGCGAGTTGTTCCACCGAGATAGTTGCCAAATGCTACCTGGGCCGGGTTATGGAGATTATCCATATTGCCGGAAGCGCTGGTAAACAGCAGGGATTGACTTCCGTCTTTAGCAATCGCGTCCTTAATCTTTCCGGCGATTGTATCGAGAGCCTCATCCCATGTGATTGCAACAAATTTTCCTTCGCCTCTTTCGCCAACGCGCTTCATCGGATGAAGCACACGGTTCTGCGCGTAAAGCCATTTAATACGAGACAAACCTCTGGCGCAAGGTTTACCGTCGAAAGCGTTTGCATTGCCGATTTTGACGACTTTGCCGTCTTTTACAAAGGCTTTGAGGTTGCAGTGCAAACATTCCATAGAGCAGGTTGCCTGGAAAGTTTTAAGACCTGCGTCGGGATCTTTAGCTTTTAAAGCCTGGGCCATCGCAGGACAGCCTGCGGAAGCAGAGGTCAGACCAGCCAAAGCCAAAAAATCGCGACGGCTAATTTGGGGACTTGCCATAGTTTTCTCCTGAATTTCAAGACTGCAATTGGGGTTGCATTTGTCCAGTCTATAAACTGATAAAAACCCGGTAAATTAGGGTAAGCGGCCTTTATTTATTCAATCAGGAAAAAGCTTTTATCTAAGGAGGAATTAAACTAGGATCTCCTCCGTTCTCGCTTCCGTCGGAGTTAAACCGTACTCTTCTTTAAAGGCCCTAGAAAAATGAGAAAGACACGCAAAACCGGTCATGGAACTTATCTCTCGGATACTCATTCCTCGGCAATGCCTTTCTCGGAGCATGACATTTGCTCTCTTGAGCCTGTGCTGCATCAAAGCTTTCAGGGCCGTCGTTCCTGCGTGTTTGTAGGCCTCTGACAAATACCTCACAGAAACTCCAAGTTCTTGTGCGATATCCGTTAACTGAAGCCCCTTTTCTTTGAACCTCACCTCAATTATCCGATCAGCCCTCTGCTTTAAAATCTCTAATGGATGAGTAAGCTGAACCTGCGTTAACAGCCTTTTCTCATTGAACACCGGCCTCAGAAAGGAAAAAATTCCGTCTATAACCAACTCATGCTCTTCTAAAGGAAGCGAATGGAGGTACTTGTATGTCGTATTAATAATCGAGGCAAAGAGCTTATGCGAGGGACTCTTCTTTGCGAATACTACATCTTCGAAATCCTTATTCCAATAAGTCGTATGTGTCAATAAATAATCTTCATTAACAAGAGCGAGAAGAATGTCCAACCTCTGTGAGCCTCTGATGATCAACGACTTCGTCGAATTACAAAAAATAAAAGCTTCGGGGCCCAACTCAACAGGCTCCCGGCAAGCGAAACCAATTTCGCATTTCCCGGAGAAGTTAAAAATAAAAAACTGGGACTTCTGACGTAATTCAAACGGATTGGATTGCAGGGCAAGCTGACAGGGAGCTGCAGTAATCCTTAAAAACAATCCTAGGGATGTCTTCTCTTGAGTAAGCTTGAAGTTGAAAGCCTTGGCACTAAGAGGGCGGCAATCCTGGAACCTAAAAAAGAAGAATTGGTTATTGAGCCTCTCAAGAAAACTTAAGAAACCATCCTTTCTACTACTTCCTTTGGAGGAATCCCAGTTGCTTTGATAAAAGCGGGAGCTAGAACTTCGAAACATTTCCTAATAAAGAAGTTTAAATTTGTCTAAACAAGAAGTTTTTACTTCTTCTAACTTATTAAATTAAATGAGACCTTGCCCAAAATGGGGCAGAATTTATAGGTTAGGCAATGAAGCCCTCAGCGCACCCTTTATTTATGGGTCATGATTTCAAGAACCTGACGATCCGTCTCGACCATCGCTTCCTTACCAATTAAAGTAAGGTTATGGATTGTCTGATCGACGTCCTCACTGACGATCCCCTCAATACTTGATACACACCGGCCGTTCATTGCCAGCATTGCAGACATCAGTGCAGTCGAAACGCCTGAGGAAATTTTCATGGAACATGCCGGCTTTGCCCCGTCGCAAAGCATCCCGGACAAATTAGCCACCATATTTTTAACGGCGGCACAGGCGTCTTCATATCCGCCGCCCATCAACCAAGTGATGGCAGTAGATGCGCCGGTAGAAGCCACAACACATCCGCAAAGAGCTGAAAGGCGCCCCAAACTTTGCTTGATATAAACGCTCGTCAGATGACTGAGTGTCAGTGCCCGAATCATTTGCTCTTCACTTGCGTTCATATCTTTAGCAAAAACAACGACCGGCAAAGTCGCGGTAATTCCTTGGTTACCGCTGCCGGAATTAGACATCACCGGGACTGTTGCACCACCCATGCGAGCATCGCAAGCGGCTGAAGTAAATTCAACCATGTGAGCCAGAGTTGAATCTCCCATGTACTTCATTCCGTTATTACGAATCATGGCTCCGAGAGAGTGGCCGTAATCGCCTTTCAATGCGAACTCTGCGGCTTCCTCATTAAGTCTTTGTGCTTCTTTCATGAACCGGATTTCTTCAAGCGGGGCAGTCGTCGCAAAATCGAAAACCATTCTGAAATTCAGCTGCACGTCATCTGAGTCTTGAGCGTCACCATTCCCGCAGCCCTCTTCTTCAGCAAGAAGTGTCTCACCGTCTTTTTCCAAGAGAACAAAGAGCGTGTGCTCTCGCGAAATAATCGCTCGAGCCGAATGACCCTGAGCTCGAACTTCAACGTCCACATGCAGATTAGAAGGAGCATCCGGTAAGTGTTTGATATTGATTGGAACCGATTCAATAAAAGCTTTTCCTCTCTCGACCGCTTCAGGAGAGACCTCCTTGAGAACTTCAAGACCATATTCTGATTTTCCAATCAAGCTTCCAAGAGCAATCGCAATCGGCAATCCGATCATTCCTGTTCCGGGAATTCCAACTCCCATAGCATTCTTAATGATGTTCCCGCTGAGGCCGATGTTAATTTCTTCAGGCTGCATTCCCAATAGTTCGGTAGCTTTGGCAACTGCTAGGGATACCGCAATCGGTTCGGTACATCCCAGCGCCGGCACAACCTCCCGACGAATTAAGGAAATAATCTTCTCTCTTGTTGCCTTGTCAATCATGCTCAGCCTCTTGATCGGGTGAATACTTATGACCGACACTCTAGCGGTTTTTAGCTAAAAACTAAATACCCACTTGGCGAAAATCCTGAGAGGTATGCAGTGAATTAGCCGAGAATTAGATAGATATTAAAGACCTTGTCAGTGTCTTGGTGTCTTTCCGGTATGGTTGAGGAAATTTTTTCGACTATTGGGCATTGAACCAAGATCTCTCGATTTCTTAACTTAGTCCAATTTTATCACTGTCTCTTATA
>USHK01000008.1 GCA_900554375.1 uncultured Sutterella sp. | reverse complement strand
AGCGTCTCGTGGGCTCGGAGATGTGTATAAGAGACAGGTCCTTGAGCCTGCGCAAATTAAAAAATAATTTGCGCTGTGATTTTGTCGTGGCTACTTTAACTAGGCGCCAATTTCGAAGAACGTATTCTTGAATTTCGGACTTAATCCAAGTCATTGCAAAGGTTACCAAGCGAGCTCCGTTATTCGGATTAAAACGCTTGACTGCTTTCATCAGGCCGATGTTGCCTTCCTGAATGAGATCGCCAAAAGGGAGACCGTATCCTTGATACTGGCGGGCAATAGATATCACAAGACGCAGGTGAGACATAACGAGTTCGCCTGCGGCCTCCATGTCACCGTGCTCCTGAAGACGAACCGCCAGCTCATGTTCTCGTTCGGCGCTGAGAATCGGTGCTTTATTAGCCGCCCGAATATATTCCTCTAGCGAACCGAGTGAGGCATCCGGTATCGCAAGCGGGGTCGGTTTGTAAGGAGTCAGGGCCGTACTCGGCCCTTTTTTCTTTTCATCTTCTGTCATCGAGGAAAATTTTAACCCCGAAGTCAAGCTCTAGAAGGTCCGCGATGTCGTAGCACCGGCGATGAAGTACGAGACTATCACGCTCAAAAGAACCGTTGCCAGCGAGACGGACAAATAAACTGATAAAAAAATCGACCAATGCGGCATCAGCGTCACTTCAAACGCCTCTTCCAAAAGGGGGACAGAGATCACAGTTGTAACCAACAAAAGTACGCCTCCGATCAGACAGCCCAACACTGAACTCAACCCTGCTGCAATCATCTGGGGACCCCTCACGGCCCAATCGCTTGCCCCTAGCATGAGAAGTAGTTCCCGTTCACTGCGCAAAAAGGCGGAAAGTCTTAAGGAGTTTTGGAAAATCAGCAAACAGACTAAGCTCACCGCCGGTGCTCCGAAAGCAAACATACCCAAGGCTATAGCCTCTCTGAGGGAATGCCGTTTCTTAATCCAGTCAAGGTTTGCCGTGACCCCTTCAACGCCTTTTACCTTCTCAATAGCTTTCACTGCCCCTTCGATATCCGCGTAACGGGTATCTGATGGGAACTGAAGCGCCAAGATGGTCGGAATCTTCTTTCTGTCGCCGACAAGCTTCAAAATGTCCTTTTCTAGTACATCTGTCGGTTTGATTTCTTTCAGTTCCGTAATCGGTGCAAGCGCACGAATCTGGTTCTGAGCTTTGCTGCGCTGCTCAGCCGTTAAGGACGGATCCAGGAAGACACTAACTTCGTCTCCCATAACATCGCGGTGGCTGTTATAGAAACTGTAAAAGCTCAAAGCAATCTGTCCCAACAGGCACAGTGCGAGAGAAAACACCACAACCACAAAAATAAAACGCTTGATATTAGCTTGGATCGGACGTCGTACACGCTCTCGCATCGTAATCATTTTTTCTCTCCCGAGAGCTGAACACAGCGCAGTGCGGCAATCTCAAACGGAAGCATATAGCTTGAGGTCATTACGATCGGATAACCGACCTGACTGAGTTTGGTACAGATGTAGAGAAATTCTTCCTGAGCTTGATCGTCCAAGCCCTCCAGCGGGGCGTCCGCCAGCAGAAGCCGTGGTTGGTTCACTAAAGAGCGCGCAATGACGACTCGCTTTTTTACACCGACCGAGAGACTTTCAGCTGTGGCATTCAGATAAGGATCCAAACCGCAAAGGGCCGCACTCTCCATAGCGTTTCGTTTGGCATCTGTGGCATTTTTACCCAGCAGCTGGGCGGTTAAAACCAAGCCTTCCAATACCGTGTATCCGTTCAAAAGAATCGGCTCGGACGGGATAAGGCCTAATCCGGCGCGCCAGGCCCTCTTTTGACCTTCGTGCATCTTCGTCAGTCGCTTGCCCTCCAGAAAGACCTCACCTACGCGCGGCACTCTTAATGCTGCCATCAAGTTAAGAAGGTACGACTTACCAGAACCATTCGGGCCCTGCAGAAGCACAAACTCCCCGTCTGAAATCTCCAGCGTTACAGTCCCTTTGGTTTGGTTGTTCCAATCGTTAATCGGAACATCGACCATTCTCACTATCGTCTTCATCTTGCTATCAAGTCAAATTGGTAATCAACTTTGGCCCATGTAGCCTTTTCTTCTTCAAGCAAATATTCCACCACCGGATGATCTTTCAGCCACGCTTTCGGTACATAGAGGCAGAACGAGTGCCCATGGAAAGTGGCGTCTAATTTTGGAAGCTCGATCTCCTGACGAGCATGCGCAATAATGGTCGCAATCCGTAAGCAGAACAGTAACTCGGCGTTTTGTTTGGTCATCAGCAGTGTTTCAACTTTCTTCAAGTTTCCGCGGTGCCCGAGAACCAAGGCAGCCAATTTTTCCTGCTCCGGCCTTGAAAAACCCGCAATATCGCTGTTTTTAATCAAATATTCACTATGTTTATGATAATCGCTGCGCGAAAGTGTTAATCCCGTTTCATGCAAATCAGCCGCCCATCTCAGGGACCTAACAGAGTCCTCCGACACGTGCGGAGCCATGGTTTTAAGGAGACTTACAGCAATTTCACCAACACGCCTTGCTTGTTCCTGATCGACATGGAAGGCCTGCATCATCCGTTCAACAGAAGCCTCCCGAGGATCGCGCTGCAGTTTGCGGCCGGCCAGATCGTACAAAATGCCGTAACGAAGCGCCCCGTCAGCGACTTTCATAATGTCAATTTTGAGTTTCTTGAACACTGCAATCAGTACAGCAATGCCGCCTGCTAAGACCTCTCGTCGGTCTTCTTTCAAGCCGTCAAACTTGATCTTATCGATGCTTTCCGCATGAATAACCTTGTCTTTGAGTTGCTCCAGTGCATAGAGCGTTATCGATCCGTCAGTAATCTTAAGTGTCGCCAAAATAGAGGAAACAGCACTCACGGTCCCGGAAGAGCCGAATGCCTCGTGCCAATTCCCTTTGACAAACTTATATTCGCTGCCGTCCATTACAGAGGCCGCCGATAAGATGGCACGCCTCATGCTTTGGGCCGTAATCTTGCGATCTTTGAAAAAGGTCACCGAAGTATTGACGCAACCCACGTGGAAGGACTCTCCTTCGATCATGTCGTGGCCGCGCCCGATAACACACTCCGTGGAGGCTCCTCCGATGTCAACGATTAAACGTATTCCATCAGAGGGCGGCAGCGCAAAACTGCAGCCTTGGAAGACCAGTCTTGCCTCTTCCTTACCTCTCAAGATTTCAACTTTGCAGTCCAGAATTTTTTCTGCACGTTCTATAAACTCCTGAGAATTTTTCGCTGCTCTCAGAGTCTGAGTCCCAACCGCCCGGATATGATTCCTCGGCAGTCCGCGAATCTTCTCCGCGATGCGGGCTAAGGCATTAAGACCTCTTTCCTGAGCTTCCTCAGTGAGATTGCCTTCTTTATCTATTCCCGCCGCCAGCCGTATAGTTTCTTTCCAACTCCCCTCGGTAATAATGCGCTCGTTTTCAACTCGAGCAATTTCCAGCCGGAAGCTGTTACTTCCCAAGTCTATCGCCGCAAGCTTCATTCTTTTGTCCCGCTGATTTGATCTAAGCCCACAAGGGCGGCAGCAAACTCATCTGCCTTAAAAGGCTGGAGATCGTCAATTGTCTCTCCGACACCGATGTAATAAATCGGCAGCGGCTTTGCGCGAGAGTTAGCCAAGGCCACAAGAATACCTCCTTTGGCAGTGCCGTCTAGCTTAGTAATGATCAAACCAGTCAGACCAGCAGCTTCGTCAAATGCTTTTGCCTGCATCAAAGCGTTTTGACCGTTCGTCCCGTCCAGCACAAGAATAACTTCGTTGGGAGCCCCTTCCATTGCCTTCCCCTGGACTTTACGAATGCGGGCGAGCTCATTCATCAGATTGATCTGGGTAGGCAGTCGTCCGGCGGTATCCACCATGACAATATCCATATCCTTTTTGCGTCCGGAAGAGATCGCGTCATAGGCCACTGAAGCCGGATCTCCCTTTTCCTGAGAAATGACTTCGATCTGATTACGTTCGCCCCAAACGGCCAGCTGTTCTCTAGCTGCAGCTCTGAACGTATCGGCAGCCGCCAGCAGAACTTTTTTGTTCATCTGCGCAAAATGCTTAGCAAGTTTTCCGATTGTCGTCGTCTTTCCGGCGCCGTTCACGCCGCACATCATGATGACAAGCGGCTTGTGTTGCTCAAAATTCAAAGACGCTTCACAAGGTCTCAGAATATCGGCAATAATTTCTTTTAGAGCCTGTTTTACTTCGTCCTGCGTCTTGAGCCCTTTGAGTTTGATCCGCTCCCTCAGTCTCTCAAGAATTAGAGCGCTGGTCTCCACGCCGATATCGGCAGAAATCATTTGGAATTCCAAGTCTTCCAAAAACGCTTCATCAACTACACCGCCGGTAAAGATACCGACTAAATTAACTTGGGTCTTCCTTAAACCTTGCTTTAACCGGGCAAACCAACCCGTTTTCTCTTTTGTTTCACTCATTGGCGTACGTTTTGAATAAAATTCAATTATTTCAACACGAGAGTTTAGCAATGCCGGCAAGCAACAGCGGTAAAGTTAGGATCATTGGGGGACGCTGGAAACGAACAAACATCCCCGTTTTGAATGCCGACGGACTTCGCCCTACCGGTGATCGTCAGCGCGAGACACTTTTTAATTGGCTAAGCTTTTTTCTCGGAGAATTTGATGGGCGCAGCTCTTTAGATATGTTCGGAGGCTCCGGTGCCTTATCCTTTGAATTTTTGAGCCGAGGGGGACGTCGAGCTGTCCTATGTGAAACCAACCGGCGCGCCGCACAATTTATCGAACAAACTGCCGCTAAACTTAGTGCAGACGAGCTGACAGTGCTTATCGGGAACTCACTTACTGATACCCGTGTCTCGGAACTTAGCCCTTACGATCTCGTTTTTATTGATCCACCCTTTGCCGCCGACCTTCAGCTCAAAGCCATAAAGCGCGCAGTGCCATTGCTCGCGGCCGAAGGATTGGTATACGTTGAATCTCCGCAGGAGATTCCAGATGAAACTCTGGCATCTCTGTCGCTCAATGCAGTCCGCCGCCTCAAGGCCGGGACCAGTTGTATGCTTTTAGCTCAAAAAATTGAGGTCTTGTCATGATTATTGCGACCTATCCCGGCACCTTTGATCCCTTAACCAACGGTCACTTAGATCTGATTCGACGTGCCTGCTGGATTTTTCCGAAGCTTATCGTCGCAGTCGCTGAAAGCAAAAGGAAACACACGCTTTTCACTTTGGAAGAGCGAGTCCAGATGGCCAGAGAAGCCGCTAAAAGCTTCCCGAATGTTGAAGTTGTGGGTTTTGACGGCCTTTTAGTTGATTTTGTGCGTCGCCACGAATCGACCTGTATCGTTCGAGGCGCCCGGGCTGTCAGTGATTTTGAATATGAATTCCAGATGGCCGGCATGAACCAAAAGCTCATGCCGGAAGTTGAAACGATCTTTCTCACACCTGCGGAACAATTTCAGTTCATCAGCGGAACGTTTGTTCGAGAGATTGCCTTAATGGGCGGGGATGTCAGCGGATTTGTCCCTTCAAACATTCGCACCGCTCTGGAAAGAAAACGCGGCGAGCTTACGCAAAAGCCTTTTTAATCCGCTCTTCGCACCTCTGAGCATCCTGCTCGCGTTCTGCCAGCACTTTGGGGTTGGTTTTCCTCCTGCGAGGGCTCCAGTAGCTGTCTGGATAAGCGGCATCATCACAGAATCGCGGAATCAAGTGCCAGTGTAGGTGCGGCACCATCGTTCCGAACTGAGCCCAATTTACCTTTTCGGGAGACATCTCATCGATGATGGTTTCTTCCAATCGCGTCAGAGCGTCCCACATGATCAGCCAGTCCTCCTGATTAAGGTCGGAGACTTCTTTCACGTGGTCCTGCCAAATCAGTCGGAAATAGCCCGGAAACTCAGGATCGTCTACACGAATAATGCGAAAACTATCGTTCGCGACAATAACGCGCTCATTTTCAGCAGCGCAGAGGGGGCAGTTTTGCGTCATAACAATACCTTTTCAATTCCGCCGTCTTTCAGTTTATTGACGGTTTCATACAGCCAGTTGTCACCGTATTTTGAGCGCATCATCTCCACAACAAGAAACTCTGCCTTCGTGTGCGTCGACTCAGAATAACGATTCATTCCCTGTAGACATCCAGGGCAGGCGGTAAGAACTTTGATCGTGCCGGAGAAGTGATTCGTTCTGAGTTTCTCTGCTGCCTGATTAAGACTCAGCTCCTTTGCAGTTCTCACCTGACTTGCGATATCCGGACGGGAAACCGCGAACGTACCGCTCTCTCCGCAACACCGCTCGGACAATTCCACTCGAGAGCCGTCTTTCGGGTGAATCAATCGATTGACAGTCTCAATGGGAAGGCCTTCCTTCAGAGGCGTATGGCACGGATCATGATAGATGTACCGAGTGTTGTACGCCCCGTTCACGCTAATTCCTTTTTCCGCCAGATAGTCGTGAATATCCATAACACGGCAGCCCGGGAAAATAGATTCAAAGTTGTATTCTCTCAACTGATGCAGACAGGTGCCGCAGCTCACCAACACCGTAGAGATATCCGCGTAATTCAGCGTATTAGCCACTCGGTGGAAGAGCACGCGATTACGTGTGACGATATCGTCGCCTTTTTTGCTCAGTCCGTTGCCTTTCTGCGGATGGCCGCAGCAGCGGTAGCCCGGCGGAAGAACAACCTGCACACCCATGTCATAGAGCATTCCCAATACAGCAATAGATACCTGACTGAAGAGCTTCTCATTGCCACATCCCGGGAAATAGAATACCGACTCTCTTCCTGACGCGGGGCTATCTATCTCCTTGTTCTTGATCACCGGGATATAGGTAGATTCTTCGATGTCGAGCAAACGACGTGCCGTTGTATGAACCTTGTCTTCGGGCAGCTTCCGATTCACTAAGTGGATAACTTCCTCTCTCAGAGTTGGGCGTCCGGTACTGAATCCGGGATGTTTCAGGCTCTTCGCCGCCGTGAATTTCAGCGCATCGGCAGCAATGCGCTGAGCCTTGAAGCCGTATTCCACCATGCCCTTGCGCATGGCACGAACGGCCAAAGGGTTCTCCAGCTCAAGAAATTTCAATCCGGCCGATTTCGCCGGGTCAAATCGCTCTTTTCCCTGGCCGTGCAGCATATCTCTCATGAGCATAGTGACATGCCCGAAATCGATCTTCACGGGGCATGGCTTCTGGCATTTCTGACAAATCGTGCAATGATCGGAAACGTCTCCGAACTCGGTGAAATGCTTCAACGAAACGCCGCGGCGCGTTTGCTCTTCATAAAGAAATGCTTCCAGCAGCAGGGATGTTGCGATGACTTTGTTTCTCGGCGAGTAAAGCAAATTGGCATTCGGAACATGTGTCGTGCAGACAGGCTTGCATTTGCCACAGCGAAGACAGGTCTTGATTTCGTCTGCAATCTGCTTTGCTTCGCTCTTCTGCATAATCAATGATTCGTGTCCCAGAAGATTGAAGCTCGGCGTATAGGCAATCGACAAGTTCGCCTCCGGACGGAGTTTTCCGCGGTTAAATCGACCATGGGGATCGACTTCATCCAAATATCGATAGAACTCATCAAACTGTCCCGGCTCGACAAAGGCAATCTTTGTCATACCGATGCCATGCTCTCCGGAGATCGCTCCGCCTAGTTTCTTAGCGACTTCCATAACATAGGCCACTCCCTCATTAGCGGTCTTAATCATCTCGACGTTATCGGAGTTCACCGGAATATTGGTGTGAACGTTACCGTCGCCGGCATGCATATGAAGGGCAATAAAGACTCGTCCTCTCAATACGCGATCGTGAATCTTAACGATCTCTCTTCTCACTGCTTCAAAGGCGTCCCCTGCATATATGTCATTGAGTTCACGAAGGACTTCCTTCTTCCATGAAATCCGCAGATAGTGGTTCTGAACCAAGTCCAGCAGCGTTAAATCTTCAAGACTCTCAGGGAGCTTCGATTCACAGCGGCGTCCGAGCTGCTCAAGTGCTTCCAATGCCTCCTTTGCCGGCGTATGCAGATGATTGAGCACGTATTTCCACTCGTCATGAACTTTCCTGAGCAGCGCCATCGCAAGCGGAAGCTTTTGTGCCAGGAGTTCTTTCTCGGAGTAACCTTCCGACGAAACAGCTAGTTTGCCGAGCTTGATCGGGCTGCCTAAATAAGTAGCCACGGCATTCAGCATCTCAAGCTTATTGCGGATGGAACAGCAAATATTAAAGAGTTCGCATGCGTCCGTGTACTCACCGATCTTGTCCAGCGGAATCACGACGTCTTCGTTCAGTTTGAAGGCGTTGGTGTGCTTGGAGATCGCCGACGTCTTAGAGCGCTCGGCCCAATACTGGTGGCGGGCTTCAGGTGTTTTCGCCACAAACGTATCGCCGTTCCCTGCAATAGCAATCTTCTTAACTTCTTCGATGTACTTGGAAATCGTTGCATCATCGTCGCCGATAATGTCCCCAACAATCACCATCTTCGGATAAATTCCGCGGCCGCTCTTCGGTGCATAATTGATTGCGTGCAGGTAACGGTCATCCAAGTGCTCCAAGCCGGCGAGCATGACGCCTTCAGGATGGGAGTCAAAGAGCTGAGAGATTTGGTAGATCGCGGGACCGGCGTTTCCGGCGGCACCGTAAAACTCCAGACAAACGGTCTGTGTGCAAGCCGGCATCTTATGAAGAATAAAGCGGGCTGAAGTAATAATGCCGTCGCAGCCCTCCTTCTGCAAACCGGGAAGGCCTCCTAAATACTTATTCGTCACGTCCTTACCTAAGCCCGGAGTTCTGAACT
Source organism: uncultured Sutterella sp. (assembly GCA_900554375.1). Taxonomy (GTDB): domain Bacteria; phylum Pseudomonadota; class Gammaproteobacteria; order Burkholderiales; family Burkholderiaceae_F; genus Parasutterella. Next base: position 4,759 of record USHK01000008.1, on the reverse strand, counting down.
TAGCTCCTTTGAGTCGGAATGTCTTTTTACGGATGACGGGCGCTTTCTCCGGAGATTTGCTGCCTTGTTTCCACACCGCCTCGAATACCACGTCCTCCTGCAGATGGATTTTGCCGAGATTGTGATTCACGCGTGTGACCTCCAGCCAGTTTCCGTCCGGATCGACCATTCGGTACCAACACACGTTGTCGACGGTCGTCCCCCACAGGACCGCCTTCTTTCCACCGGCATTTTCCGCAATATTGCCGCCGATCGTGCAGGCATAGTTTGAGTTCGGATCCACTGAGAAAACCCAGCCTTCGGAAGCTGCCTTCTCAGCGACTTTCTTGTTCACCGAGCCGGAGCCGGCCTGAATCGTAGCGACTTCTTTGTCGAGCCCCTCGAGCTTGCGCATTTCCACATCAGAAATACGATTCAGTTTCTCGGTATTAATAACGGCCGAGCGGGAATGCAGCGGCACGGCGCCCCCCGTATAACCGGTGCCCCCTCCACGGGGAATAATCACAAAATCAAGATCGATCAGGGCCTTGACGATGCCCGGCATCTCATCTTCGGAGTCCGGGTAAATCACAACGAAAGGATATTCGACACGCCAGTCCGTCGCGTCTGTGACATGACTGGCTCTCGAAAAACCGTCGAAACGAATATTGTCTGCGCGAGTGTGCTTCTTCAGCTTCTTTAAAACCAACCGGCGAAGATCCCAGGAGCGCTCAAAGGAACCCTTGAATTTTTCAATCATCACCAGCGCAGTCTCCATCAGAACTGCAACTTTTCGGGCTGAAACCTCATCAAGGGTTGGGAGCTGCTCGCGGATCGAATTAATACGGTGGTAGAGGGCCTCAATCAGAAGATCACGCCGTTTCTTGTTAAACAACATGTCTTCCTGCAGGTAAGGATTTCTTTGAATCACCCAAACATCGCCCAAAACTTCATAAAGCATTCGGGCGGATCGTCCCGGCTTTCCTGATACGCGAAGCTCGTTTAACAACTGCCAGGCCTCCTTGCCAAGCAGCCGCGTCACAATATCCTTATCCGCAAACGAGGTGTAGTTATAAGGAATCTCTCTTAAACGATTTTGCAGTTCAATCTTTTCGGCCATGGTTCTTCGTTGGTATCGGCTTACAGCTTGTTATCGGAATCTACATTGTGCAAGATTTTTCCATCCAAGTAATAAACCTAACTCGCCTTTTTCAATTTCAATGAGATCCGGTGGTATGTTTAAGGAATCTTCAACCACTTTTCATATCCTAGTCGACATGTTAGAGCAAGAATACCTTCGACGAATTCTCAAAGCCCATGTTTACGATGTAGCTAAGGAAACGCCCTTGCAGCAGGCAAAACTCCTTTCCGCCCGTACCGAAAACAAAATTCTTTTAAAACGAGAAGACCTCCAAAGCGTCTTTAGCTTCAAACTGAGAGGCGCCTACAACAAGATGGCGAATCTCACTCCGGAAGAACGTGCCCGCGGTGTGATCGCCGCCAGTGCAGGCAACCATGCTCAAGGCGTTGCTCTCGCCGCGAGCAAACTGGGCTGCCGAGCTGTTATTGTTATGCCAATAACGGCACCTGCCCTCAAAATAAACACGGTACGCCGATTGGGCGGCGAAGTAGTTCTCTTCGGTGAATCCTTCAGCGACGCTGCCGCTTATGCAGAGGAACTTCAAGCTAAAGAAGGTCTGACGCCGGTGCCTCCCTTCGATGACCCGGATGTCATCGCCGGCCAGGGTACCGTCGGAATGGAAATTATCCGTCAAGCCCAAAACGCCAACGGCAACATCGACGCAATTTTTGTCCCTGTCGGAGGCGGCGGCCTGCTTGCCGGCGTCGCCGTCTACGTTAAAGCGCTCTATCCTAATATCAAGGTTTTCGGCGTCCAAACATATGATTCGGACAGCATGAATCAGTCCCTTAAAAATGGAGAAAGAACGTTAGTCCCCGATGTCGGCCTCTTCTCAGACGGCACGGCGGTTAAGCTCGTCGGTAAAGAGACCTACGCCCTTTGCAAGAATTTCGTTGACGGCATCGTGCTCGTAGACACGGACGAAGTCTGTGCCGCGATCAAAGATGTATTCCAGGATACGAGAAGCATTCTTGAGCCGGCCGGCGCACTCTCTGTGGCAGGCATCAAGCATTACATCAAGCAAAACGGCTGCAAGAATCAGACGTTTGTCGGTGTGCTGTCCGGTGCAAATATGAACTTTGACCGTCTGCGTTTTGTCGCGGAACGCGCCGAACTAGGTGAGCACCGCGAAGTACTTTTTGCCGTCACGATCCCGGAAAAAAAGAATTCCTTCCGAACTCTGATTTCTCTGTTAGGCAGCCGAAACATCACTGAATTCAACTATCGTATTTCGGATGCAGCCGATGCCCAAATTTTTGTCGGTATCCAGACTGAGCATCGAAGCGAGGCTGCCGAAATCAAGAAGTTATTCGAAGACCAGGGCCTCCCTGCACTAGATATTACGGAAAATGAACTCGCTAAGACGCACCTGCGCTACATGGTCGGCGGCCACTCAAAACTGGCAACCGACGAGCGCGTTTTCCGTTTCGAGTTCCCGGAAAGACCCGGTGCTCTGTTCAAGTTCCTTAACTCCTCGGGCTCGAACTGGAATATTTCTATGTTCCACTATCGGAATCAAGGTGCCGACTACGGCCGCATACTTGCTGGCCTGCAGGTTCCGAAAGAGGACTATGAGCGCTTTGATGAATTCCTGAAGAACCTCGGGTATTCCTACGTTGAAGAAACGAACAATCCCGCTTATAAACTGTTCTTAGGATAGAAGAAGGATGAAGCGGAGACCTCCTCCGCTTCCCGCAGTGAACCGAATATGAGCTTAACAAACAAGGAAAACGTAGACAGAGTCATGCAAGGTCTTCCCCCGGAAGCTCGGGCAGCTTTAAACGTCATGTCGCAGATGCAGCAGCGGCCGCCTGAGGACGTTCTTCGCGATGAAATTAAAAACTATATCGAAGGGCGCCTGCCAAGAATTGATATAGAGGGTGCTATCAAAGCCCTGCAGTCTCGCTCTTATCAGGCTGGCTACATCATCGGGTCGCTTCGGAAATTTGCCCGAAACTGGAATCGGGAATAGAAGGAACCAGACCTTTCTTCAAGAAAAACGCCGCTGATCCGGCGTTTTTTCTTGATGTTTGGATTCAGGCCTTAATCTACGATGTGGATTTCCCCGTTTTCTTCGACAAAGTGAAGGTCGTATTTCTTCTTTCCATTGACTTCTTCAACCCAGACGGCCACAGGCTCCTCTTCTTCCAAGTTGGCGTTAATAAACCTTTCGGCCTCCAGACGGGTCGCAAAGTTTTCGCAGCCGCTTGGGTACTCCACGATGACCTGGGTAACCACATCTCTTCTCATCTCATTCCTCCTCGTACTGCGAAATCAAATACGCGACCGTTGCCGTCTGCTTCTTGCAATATTCAATGTGCAGCGACTCATTGGGACCGTGCGCGTTGGAATTGGGTCCTAAGGCGCCGGAAACCATAAACTGAGCATGCGGCCACTTCTCAGAAAAAAGCTTCACCAAAGGAATAGAAGCGCCGAGCCCCATATAGGCAGGTTTATTGTTCCAATAGGACTGGGAAGCTTTCTCAAACGCTTTAGAAATCCACGGAGCCGAAGCTTTAGCAGACCATCCGTTACTCGCCACAGTGGGAACATACCTCACATCTGCATTGAAAGGAGGTTCAGCCGTGATAATTTCTTCCAGCGCTGCTGAAGCCTTTTCGGCATCCACATCCGGCGGCAACCTCATTCCGATCTTCACCGTCGTATAAGGACGCATCACATTGCCGGCATTTTCGACAGACGGCATTCCGTCCACGCCCGTAACTGTCAATTCAGGGCGCCAGCTGCGGTTTAATAAAGCCTCACAGGGGTCTTTTGTCAGCGGTTCGGTTTTCCCGTGCCACGGATAAGAAGCAAAAACTCGCTCTCCTAAACTCTCGGCGACTCCCACGTTTTGTTTGTGGATTTCCTCGCTGATCTTCGTCTGAAAAACCTTCGGAATAATTTCTCCGGTTCTGCTGTCTTCAATACGGTCGAGCAGGCGCCGGATAATCATAAAGCTTTCCGGAACAATTCCGCTTGCTTCTCCGGAATGGACGCCAACATTCAGGGTCCGAACTTCTATCGTGCCGCCAAGCATGCCTCGAAGTGACGAAGTCACCCAAAGTCTTTCGTAGTCGCCGCAGCAGCTGTCAAGCGCTATCACAAGCCCGATGTCGCCGATTTTCTTTTCGGCTTCTTTCAAGTAGGAATCGTAGTGGCGAGAGGAAGACTCTTCACAGGTTTCAAATAGACCGACACAGCGCGGATGCGGAATACCTAACGTCTGCAGGGCCTTCACGGCAGCCAAGGAAGTGTAGAAGGCATAGCCGTCATCCACAGCGCCTCGTCCATACAAACGACCGTTTTGAATAACAGGCTCCCAAGCGCTTTTATCCGGATCCCAGCCTTCATTAGGAGGCTGCTTATCTAAGTGTCCGTAAAAGAACACCGAACGCTCGAGCGTTTTTTCGGCTGTCGCATCTATTTCTACAAAGAGGCACGGCGTAAATCCGTCGTCTTTGATAATTTCACAGCGAAGCCCTTTGATGCCTTGTTTTTCAGCCCAAAGCCGAGCTTCCTCAAGGGCTTTGAGAAGGACGCCGTTTTCCTCCCATTTTTTATCAAAATCGGGCGAAAGCGCCGGAAGTCTGATAAAAGATTTGAGAGCTTCCTCCACCGAAGTGTCCCACTCTCGTG
>USHK01000007.1 GCA_900554375.1 uncultured Sutterella sp. | reverse complement strand
AGCGTCAGATGTGTATAAGAGACAGATATCAAATAGGGTTCCGTTCTTCTGCCGAGGTTAGCAAAAACGGAGAAGCCTTCCACCATCTGCCACGGAGTGACAGAGCCGGCGCCGAGCGCCATGGACAGATGGGGCGGATGTTTATCTGCGTCAAAGCCGAAGCGTTGGATGAAATCTATTGCATACCGCGGCGTAATGGCTTGGAGAATTCGAATGGACACAAGGTTCAGTGATTTCTTCAAGGCATCTTTCATCATAATGGGACCGCTGAACTTACCGGAGAAATTCTTAGGGTTCCATTTCTTAAAGCCGGTCTCGGATGGGTCTAAAACAATCGGAGCGTCATTGATGACCGTTTGCGGAGAGAAGCCTTTCTCAATCGCGGCTGAATAAATAAAGGGTTTAAAAGAAGAGCCCGGCTGGCGCCATGCCTGAGTGACGTGGTTGAATTTGTTCAGGGCAAAGTCATAACCGCCGACCATCGCCTTGATGGCTCCGGTGTGGTATTCGGTCGCAATAAAGGCGGCCTCCGCTTGAGGAATCTGAGTAATTTCCCAATAGCCTTCTTTGTTGCTCTGAAGTCTCAGAACAGATCCCGGCACGATTTTGATATCGGCTTTAGCTTTTGGCTGGAGCGCCTTCTTCACAAAATCCAGCCCCTTTCCGGTGATAGAGATTACTTTTCCGTGGGACATCTGGACCTTAACTTCCGTCGGAGACACTTCTAGGGCGACGACAGCCGGCATATCGGTTGCAATCAAAGCTTCCTGAAGTGCGTTGGAAATATTTTGTTCACGAGTCCGCGGATCGCTGATATCTACCTTTGCTTCGGGGCCTCGGTAGCCTTGGCTATGGTCGTAGGCCTGGAGATGACTGCGGAGGGATTTATACGCGTAGCCCTGATCTTCTGAATTAATGGTTGTGTAGATGTTCAGGCCACGGGTATAGGTTTCCTGTTGGAAGATATCAAACATCAAGGTGCGAACTAGTTCGGCAACGTATTCGGCATGGAGGGACTCATTCATGCGGGTGGGCGTCCCGACTTGTTCTGCAACACGGCTCAGGCGTGTTTGAATCGGGGCATTCACTTCCTTTTGATACTCTGCTTCAGAGATGTAGCCTAAATCTCTCATGCGTCCGAGTACGTAGTCCCGGCGCATTTTTGCGCGTTTTGGGCTTGCGAACGGGTTGTAAACTGAAGGCGCAGCCGGAAGGCCGGCCAGCGTAGCGGCTTCCCCTGCAGTTAATTGCTGGAGGCTTTTGCCGTAATAGGTGCGCGCAGCTGCAGCAAAACCATAAGCTCGGTTGCCGAGGAAGATTTGATTCATGTAAATCTGAAGGATCTCATCTTTGCTGAGATTGGCTTCGATTTTGAACGCCATGGCGACTTCGTAAAGTTTACGAATGTAGCTTCGCTCGCTGGAGAGGAAAAAGTTGCGGGCCACCTGCATAGTGATGGTGGAAGCACCCTGGCTTTTTCTTCCGGTGGCTAAGTTGTTGAGTGCAGCACGAATAAAACCTTTAGGTTCAATACCCGCATGTTGGTAGAAGCCGTCGTCTTCCGCAGAAATCAAAGCTTCTTTAACAAGCGGAGGGATTTCATTAATCGTGACAAAGTCGCGGCGTTCTTCTCCGAATTCAGCAATCAGTTTTCCGTCGGCTGTCCATACGCGCATCGGCACCTTCGGTTTGTAGTCGACGACGGTGTCAATCGGGGGGAGCTGAGAGTAAACGAGGGCGAAGACAAAAAGCGCCAAACCGACGCCGGCTAAAGCGAGGGCAATGCAGGTTGCGACAAAGCCCTTGAAAAAGCTCCACAATCTGCTTCCTCCCTTACGAGGCGCAGGAGCTTTCTTCGGAGATTTGTCGGCGGAACGAGCCGGCGTTGTTCTATTGGTATCAGCCACAATATTCTCACGTTAATTGTTTGTATGAGCGCCTAATTTTACCTTTTGAAAAAGAAGGACGGAGTCTATTTCCGTCCTCTTACTGCGCAAGGAGCGTAATTTCTAGGCCCGACTGTAACTAACTGTAGCGAAGCGGGCACTATTACGCGAAAAAGCTGTTTACCAAAATTACATAAACGGCGGTCCCGGTAAAAATCGAAAGAAGCGGTTTTTTTACGAACCATTGAACGATTAAGGTCAGAAAGACGCCCGCGACTTCGGGAACCGGCAGTCCGCCTCGGGCGAGCGCCGAGCCTGTTGATGCGTGCAGAACCAGCAGCACCATAATAGCAAGCGGCAGGAAATCGCCGACAACGCCTACCCAGCGCTGCTTGCGCAGCCAAGACGAGCAAGCGAAAGGAAGAAGTCGCTCAGCAGCTGTCACTGCACCCATAGCGATGAACACTATGAAAAGATATACGTAGTCATTCATGGCTTGAACCTCCTTCGGAAGGAACTACTTTGGGGAGAGGATTCTTCTGGAAGGCAAAAAGAACAGCGCCTAATGCACAAATGGCGATAGATATTGCTAATGCATTTTCTGCACTGATGAAGCGAGCAACGGCATAACCGATCAAGGCAACCCAGAGGGGTTTGGAATTGACGCGGCCGCGCCATTGTTCACACAGCAGCATGGCAAAAAGACTGGTGAGGACAAAGTCAAAACCGGCCAATTCAATCGTAGCGGCTGCGCCCAGTAAGCCGCCGATTAGACTTCCAAGGATCCACCATGAATAGTCAAACACCGCGATTAGAACCAGGCGGTCAATAGGAGCGTCTTTTTTCTCAGTAGTGATAAGGGAGTAAGTCTCATCGGTCAGCAGAAAAGCGATCAGCCACTTTTTCCAACCGGCGGCATGAAGACGATCCAATAGGGAGAGACCGTAAAAGACGTGCCGAAGATTGACAACCGCAGTTGCGAAGGCGATGGAGGCGACTGACATTTCAGCGGCCAGCATCGGAATCATCATGTATTGGACGGCGCCTCCGTAGATGAGGATTGAACTGATCGGAGGAATCCACCAGGGAGCGCCTGCCTGAACGCAAAGGAAACCGAAGACAATCCCGAGCGGGATATAGCCCATACACACCGGAATGGAGGCGGAAAAAGCATTTTTCACCAAAGAATTTTGAAACTGCATTTCTAGTTTTGGGATTTAAGGCATTATTTTTTCTTGCAGCAATCCATTTTAGTGAGCAAAACCTTTAGATTGCAGAAAACACTTGATAAAACACAGAATCCTAAGCGTAAGTTCGCAGAACAAGGACTTTCCACCGTAGATTAATAAGAAGAACCGAAGAAAGCCTAAGAACACACTATGTTTTGGAATTTATTTTGGCCGATTGCGCTAATCACGCTGGCAAACTGTTTCTACAACATTTGTACCAAATCTACGCCCGAACAGGCGAATCCTTTTATTTCTCTCTGCGTTACTTACCTGACCGCTGCGGCAGTTTGTATTTCGGTCTTTTTCTTTTTTCAGCAGAGAGAATCATTTTCAACAGAACTATCAAAGCTCAACTGGACGGCGCCGACACTCGGCTTGGCAGTGGTTGCCTTGGAAGTTGGCTACATACTCACCTATCGAGCTGGATGGAAGATAAACACGGCTTCTTTGGTGACCAACATTGCCCTTGCTATCCTCTTGTTATTTATCGGATTTTTGTTTTACGGCGAACCAATTAGCGGACGGAAGTTATTCGGCGTCGTTATTTGCTGTATCGGTTTGTTTTTCCTGATCAAATAACGCGATGGGTCTTCAGGAACGAAACTGCATTGTTAAAATTCAAATCATTCGCAGCTGCTAAAGCAAAGGAGTCATATGGCAGTACAACCTTCGCACCGAACGATATTTCTCGTCGGAATGATGGGCGCCGGAAAGTCGACGATCGGCAAAGCTCTGGCTGCGTTGATGGGGATGAACTTTGTCGATCTCGATCGAGAGCTGGAAGAGCGCTGCGGAGTTTCGATTCCTCATATTTTCGAGACGGAAGGTGAAGCCGGCTTTAGGCTTCGGGAAACTCGTCTGCTGCAGGAATATGCGAAAGCCTCCGGAATGGTTGTAGCCACCGGGGGCGGAATCGTCACTCGGAAAGAAAATCGAGAAATTCTGAAAGCGTCTCCGGCTGTCGCAGTCCATCTTAAAGTTAGCGCAGAAGAATGTTTTCGACGCACGCAGGGCACGGATCGCCCTTTACTCCAGTGCGAAGATCCACTGGAGAAGATTTGCCGTCTGCTGCAGGAAAGAGGTCCTTTGTATGAGGAAGTCGCCGATCTCTCTTATGAGACGGACGGAATGAAGGCAGCACGCGCCGCCCAAGAACTCCTCGACGCTATCCATCAACACCAACTCGTTACCAAAAAAGCATGAAAGAAGTACAAGTCAATGTTCCCGGCCACTCCTACAATATCAAGTTAGGTTCCGGTGTGGTAAAAGACCTCCCGGCGGAATTGAAACGGCTCAATCCTTCCAGTTGTCTGATTGTCACCAATATTACGGTTGGTTCTCTCTATCTAAAAAAAATATACGAGCTCTGCAACAAGGTTTGCCGCACGGAATCTGCCATTCTCCCTGATGGAGAGTCCTATAAAGACTGGAGCAGCGTTTCGGTGATTCTTGAAAAACTTGCCTCGATGGGGGCAGACCGAAAGTCGGTTGTAATTGCGTTCGGGGGCGGAGTGGTCGGAGATCTCGCTGGTTTTGCGGCCGCGATTTATATGCGCGGCATCCGCTTTATTCAGGTTCCGACAACGCTGCTCGCGATGGTTGACTCTTCGGTCGGCGGTAAAACCGGCATGAATATGACGGCTGGAAAAAACTTGGTTGGCGCTTTTCATCAGCCTGAGGCTGTGATTGCCGATTCCGACTTTTTGCGTACACTGCCTGTAAGAGAAATCGGCGCCGGCATTGCAGAAATTATTAAGCACGGTGTTTTAGCGGATAAGGCTTATTTCGAAGAGCTCGAACGCAACATGGAGCAGTTAAGAGCGCTTGAGCCTGAGACGGTGGCTGAAGTGGTCGGACAATCCTGCGAAATCAAGGCCGGAGTTGTTTCCCGAGATGAAAAAGAAAAGGGCGAACGCGCCAAACTTAATCTCGGCCACACGTTCGGTCATGCGATTGAGAAACTGACGGGGTACGGCACCTGGCTGCACGGGGAAGCGGTGGCCGTGGGAACGATCTTAGCAGCGGTGACGGCCGAGAAGCAGGGAAAAATCAGTCTTGAAGACGTTGAAAGGATTCGAGATTTGATTCACCGGGCCGGACTTCCTGTTCGCATATCCGGCATCGCTGCAGCGGCTGCGATCGAAGCGATGAAAGGCGATAAAAAGAGTACCAAGGGCGTGCCTCACTTTATTCTGCCGGTCGCGATCGGGACGACGGTTATCGAAGAGGTCCCTGAGAGTTTGATCAGGGAAGTACTTCTTGAAGAAGGATATGAGCCATGATTACGGAAGGTTTTGAACTGGCGGATTACGCCTGCAGTTCCGCAAACTCGCGAGGAAGAGCAATTGAGGAAAAAAGCAGTACGTCGCGTACCGAGTTTCAGCGTGACCGTGACCGCATCATCCATAGTTCCGCGTTCCGCAGATTGGAATATAAGACGCAAGTTTTTGTAAACCACGAAGGGGACCTTTTTCGTACACGTCTGACCCATACATTAGAAGTGGCGCAGATTGCACGGACAACAGCGACGCTCCTAAAGATTAATCCGGATTTAACGGAGGCGATCGCTCTTGCTCATGATCTCGGACATACGCCTTTCGGGCATTCCGGACAAACGGCTTTGGATCGCTGCATGGCTGATTACGGTGGTTTTGAACACAATCTGCAGTCACTGCGTATCGTTGACTTGCTGGAAGATCAATATCCGAATTTCGACGGACTGAATCTCACGTGGGAGACGCGAGAAGGCATTTTGAAGCACTGCAGCCGAGAAAATGCGCTCCGGCTGGGCGCTTTGGGCGAACGCTTTTTAAAAGGCGAACAGCCCTCTCTGGAAGCTCAGCTAGTGAATATTGCCGATGCGATTGCCTACAGCACACACGACATCGATGACGGTCTGCGCGTGGGTTATCTCGAAGAAAAGGATTTAATTGAGAATGTTCCGCTGTATGCTAAATATCATGCGCAGACGGCAGCAGAATATCCGGAAATTCAGGAACGCCGGAAGCAAAAGGAGGTGGTGAGACGACTTATCGGTTATATGGTGGATGACCTAGTGTCTACCAGTCGGGCCAACATTGAAGCGGCTCAGCCGAAATCTCCGGATGACGTCCGAGCCTTGAAAACGCCTTTGATTTCTTTCTCGGAAGAAGCGCGCGGTCAGATGAAAATTTTGAAAAGCACGCTGATGGAAAAACTTTATCGACATTATCGCGTCATGCGTGTAGTAGAGAAATCCGCAGATATGATCGCACAGCTCTATCAGGCTTTTGTACGCTCCCCGGCGCTGTTGCCTCCGCTCTATCAGGAAAGATCAAAACGGTACGGCGTTGAGCGGACGGTTGCAGATTACATCGCAGGGATGACCGATCGATATGCGGTTCTGGAGTACAACCGAGTGCTTAACCCCGCTTTTGAAATCTGATAGAAGAGCAAAAAATCAGCCGGTTTTCGAGAGGAGAACCGGCTGATTGTATTTTTATGTGCAGTTCGCGATTAGACGATGGTATTCATCTGTCCTGCGTAAAGGATGAACAGACGCAGGCACATCATGCCGGCAATCGCGCAGGTTCCTGCAAAGTAGAAGGAGACCTTGGACTCAGTATGTTTGCCAGCGATGATCGAAGCGATCAGCGGGATACCGAAACCGATACCAACAGCACCGACCCAGAACACAACCGCCCAGATGCCTTGCGTGAAAGCGCTGAAGGCAAGCTTTGCGGATTCGTTGCCGGAGAGAAGCGCAATGGCAATCATGAATAAGCAGAAAGCTTCAGTTGCCATGACCGGCCATTCGGCTTGATGCATTGCATGCATGTCGGGGTCTTCTTCCCGGGCTCCGAAGCAGCAAGCGGCCAAAATCTTAGTGGCAGCCATGCCGGCAGAAATACCGGAAGCAACGAAGAGTGCGGGAAGAACGGCCGTATTGATCAGCGGGAAGCGGATCAGCGCAGAGATCAGGAAGCCCGTGTAAGCGCAGATGGCAATTGCAAGCACCATAACGATGGCATTGATCCAAACGCGGAATTTTTCCAGCCAATCACAGACCGGTTTAATCCAGCCTAAAAGCGGCCATTTGCTGAAGGTGTCTGCAAAAGACATCACCATTAGTACTGCAACCAGAGGAATATAGAAAAGCAGCAGCATGACACCGATGCTCATGACGCTTGTCGGGTTGTAGTAGACCAGAATTCTCCAGAAGTACAGAGGATTGGTTAGGTCCAGTACTAAGCAGAGCATACCGAGCAGGATGGTTGCCAGACCGATTATGCTTGCAGATTTGATGATGGGCGTTGTTTCCGTCTTATGCCTAAAGAAATTAAGCATAAGGGCTACGGCTACCGCACCGCCCGAGATGCCGGCTAAGAACAAATAGACGGCAATCGGCCAGGGCCAAGCAATGCCCTCGGATAAACCCATTGTAAAGTTGATGGCTCCGTCCATTTAGATTTTCTCCTTCATCACCGGGATGTAACGCAGACTCGGTTCAGTACCGAGATAAGTGCGAACTCGGACGGCATCCTTCACGTCTAAGAGTTTGGCGACATAAGAGTTCGGATCGTTCAAATCGCCGAACGCCAAAGCACCGTAACGGCACTTAGAGACGCAGGCCGGATCTTCGCCTTTTGCCAACTTCGTATGCAGACAGAAGTCGCAGTTCTCTGCAACGCGGGTCTGGGGGTTGATAAAACGGACGTTGTACGGGCAAGCGGCGATGCAGTACTTGCATCCGACGCATTTGTCCGGATCCATCGTCACGATATTGGTTTCCGGATCGCGGTGAGCTGCCTGTGTCGGGCAAACGCGAACACAGGGAGCGTCAAGACACTGCTGACAAGAAACACGAACATATTTACGTTCGCAGTCGCAGGGCTCAATTTTTCCGCAGTACGGGCAAGCCGTTCCGGGCTCTCTTCCGTTCTGACGTTCCAAGGCCAGACGGAACACACCGGCAGGTGTTTTGTTGGTTTCGGCACAGGCTTCTTTACATTCGCCGCAGCCTACGCACTTGTTCTGGTCAAAGACCATGACGTAGTGGTGCTTGGCAGAGCCTTGCTGCAAACCAGCAGGTTTTACTCCTTGAGCTTGAGCGCTTTTGATGGGTGCGCCCTTCTTTTCAGAGCAACCGGCCAGCGTGAGAACGAACAGAGAACCGGCAGTCGTGCCCTTTATGAAAGTTCGCCTGTTGATGGTACTCACAATGTATCTCCTCGGCGGATTAAATCCGCGCTATAGGCATTCGAAAGAGCACCGGAAGGTGCTCTTCCGATCACCCTTATTTTGTTGCTATCTTGTTGTAACCGCCTTTGTCCATGATCTGCTGGGCTTTGGCAAGATAAGCCTGTGCGGTCTTGACTTGGTCAAGCAGATAGTTCTGGGCATGCATACCCCAAGAACCGTCTTTCTTAATCATGGTTGCAATCTGGTCGGCTTTGTCGAGAAGAAGTCTGGCATCGGTCTGGTCGGCCGGGCTCAGACGAGTAACCTCAAGAAGCTTTCTCATGCGGGGGATGGCTCCGGCGATTTCTTTGTAGCCTTCCTTAATCGGAGTCTGCCACTTCAGAGTTTCGCCATAGACCTCTTTTTGGTCCTGATAGATCAAGCCTTCGTCGAGTTTGGAAGTTGCCGGGTTATGGCAGCCTTTGCCTTCGAAGACTGTGTAGTCAGCCGGAGTGTTGCGTGCACAGCTCCACATCAGGTCCACGAATCCGTTTCCGTCTTCATCCTTTGCCATGACGTAGCCTTTTGCGGTACCGTCCTTACCAACCTTGACTTCGCCCTGAACCATAGAGGATGCTTTCGGGTCGACGAGGATCTTGTACGTATGGATACGGCGCAGAGCCTTCGGACCTGCGGCCTTCTGATCGGTTGAATAGTCTGCGGCAGAGGCGACGTTCGGCATATGACAGGCGATGCAGTCGAGCTTGTCATGAGTGTCGGTGTGGGCAAAAACCTCGGCCTGGACAGTATGGCAGTCCTGGCAGTTCTGACGAATACCAGGTTTGTTGACGACGGCCATCCAAGCGACTCCGTCGAGGCTTCTAGGATCGTGACAGGTGTTGCAGCTCACGCCTTTTTGAGCATGAACACTCATGAAATGCTGGTCGGCTTTCTCGTGATAGGCCTTTCCGGCAAGCTGAGTCTTTTGGTCTTTAGCTAGATCCGGTTTTGCATCCTTGGCGATGCCGAGAGAAGTCATGAACTCAGGTTTTTCAGGGATGTTGATTTGGTTAACGTTGTAAGAGCCTTCTGCGGCACATGCGGCAGAAAAACCGATTGCTGCCATGCAGGAGAGAGTTAACGTTGCGAATTTGGTAAGCATAGTATTTTGCACCTTTATGTCGGCGGAGCGCTCAGGCGTTCCGCCGGGAGTCTTTACTAGAGCATTTGAGCTTCGCCCTGATCCATTTCCTCTGCGAGGAAGTCTGCCATTGCATCATCAAGATAAGTTGAAGAGTAGAGGTAGACGGTTCCGGCGGAAGTGACAGTCACCCGAATGTCTTTTGCGTTTTCATCCACACTGATTCGGTCCAGAACATCCTGGATGACGGTTGGATCCAATCTGAAGGGCGCAAATTCAAAGGTGAACACTCCGATCGGACGCGGATAAACGCGGGAATTTTCGCGAACCGTGTCCAAAATCTGTTCGTAGGGATTGTTTTGCGTGGCAAGCAATCTGGCGTACGAAGCAGAAAGCAGCGGAGAGAAATGGTAATAATGCTTGTTATCCCAGCTCGTGAGATCTTCTATGCCGTATTGACCTTTGAGCACTTCCTCCAAAACGGTTTCGAAGTACTCCGGCGTGATCTCTCTGGGTGCGGTTTCAGCTTCTTTGGGCTCTTCTTTGAGGTCGGCTAGACTCAGTTCTCCCTTAAAGAGGGAACCGAACATCTGTCTTCGGGAGATCAGACGTCTGCGTTCTTTCTCTTCAGGACTGTCGTCGGCCTTATTGCGCAGCTGTCTTTCCATTTCAGGGATCGCTTCATATTCAGCCTTGATCTGAGAAACAGGAATGGGCTTCTGCGTCGGAGCCTTGCTGAGGAATTCGTCTCTGAGGTCTTCGTGAGTCACGAGTTCAACCTTGCGGCTATGCTCGGTAATCAGGTCGATCAGCAGGACGATGTCAGCTTTAAGCTGGGCGGCATCCATTACGGAGTTGGTTTCAGGGTGATTCATGATTTACTGCTCTATTTTCCGGGGATTAAGCCTTCTTTCTGCATAACAGGGATGACGAATTCAAGGTTGACCTCCTTGTAAGCTTGTTCAGTCGGGGCGCCTGTGGCGGGATCCCAGTTGATTAGCTTGAAGAAGATATCAAAGCTCTTTTCGATATCATCCTTGTCCATGCGGATCGTGCCTTTTGTGAACGCCGGTTTGTTTTTAGCATCGGTAAAGATCCATTCCGGATAGAAGTCGTGCTTCTTGCGCATATTGACTTCGTTCATTTCACGCATGGTGTACGCACGATGCAGCGTGAAGGCGCGGAAGCCGGCCTCATCCAGCTGCTTAGCTGTGGTGTTTCTGCCGGTTAAGGCGCGATAAACCTTGCCTTCCATATCGTCGTCACCGATATAGTTTTCCGACTTATTCGGGGAAACCACCCACGGAGCCATCCAAGAGCAAAGGCCCAGCATGTCGTGCAGTTCCTTGCGACAGATAATCCAGCGCAGGCGGCGCATTTTGGCTTCGTTTGTGGGTTTGTAGTCGCCGACTTCATCGACTGCATCTCCGCTGCCCCAGAAATGTTCGGCAATCTGTTTTTTCACGTTGATCGGAAGACCGCTGCGTGTGAAGTTCACGGTGCCGTGGCACATCGGGTCACGGTTGTAGAGGCAGTTAAGAACGACGCCGACCTGTCCGTCGTCTTCGTTGGCGTGGTGCTTCGGATGGCCAAGACCCCAATAGTTCGTGGACTTGTCGGTAGACCAATCGGATTCGGGAATGCCGAAATGAGCCAGCATGTAAGGTGTGCTTTCGCCGAGCCATTTACCCATTTCGCCCTGGCGATAGGCGATGCGCTGGAAGAGATCCTGCAGGAAAGAAGCGTCGCAGTCTTCGATCTTCTGCCAAGGAATGGAGTTGTATTCCTGTTCAGGCAGAACTTTCTTCCAAATGCCTTTGACATACATCTTCTTGAAGTCGCGGTGGAGCTGGCCGTAGTTGCACCATACGCCGAGGTCGTCCATTGTCTGAATGCCGACCATGGAAGCCTGACGGGCTGCCGGCAGATCTCGCTTGGTTGCAAGCTTCGGGAAGATAACGCGGCCGAAGTACAGAGACATACATGTCTGTTCGGTCATCTTGTTGATATGGTAGCGAGCAGCGGCTTCTTCGTCTTCAACGATCGAGTAGCAGCGCAGCGGGCAGGAGTAGCAGCCGTTATTGCGGACCTGAATCTTTAAGCCCTGAGGTTTGCCGAGGAAGAACTGGCTGGCGCACCAACGATAAGAGATCTTGTTGGGGCTGCGCATATCTTCACCGAGGATGATTGGCGGATTGGCTTTCTGCCAAACGTTGCCCGGCATACCGTTCCAGCGGCTGCCGGGAGCCCAGAATTCAAACAGAGGGTTCGGAGCGGACGGAACGACGTGCTGGTTCAGGGAACCGAACAGATCGATGTTGCGTTCTGTGATCTTCTGCCATTCTTTCTTATCGGCATGAATATGAATCGGCTGATCGCCCACGATGACGACGCCTTTGAGCTTTTTGGATCCGAAGATGGAGCCGATACCGCCGCCGGAGTGCTGACGTGCGCTGATAAGGACGGACATCGGAACGAGGTTTTCCCCGGCAGGTCCGATTACGGCAACGGAGGCCATCGGAGAAGTCTGGTCGGCAAGCATCTGCTGCGCACGTCGTGTACCCTGACCCCAAATACCTTTGGCGTCGCGCAGTTCTACATCGTCGTTGTTGATGTAAAGATAAACAGGTTTTTCGGATTTACCTTCAACAATGATGAAGTCATAGCCGGCTTGTTTAAGTCGGGCTGCCATATCGCCGCCAATGTGGGCCGAGCCGATCATCGGCATCGGATAAATCGTCGGATAAATGGTCGTAATAGAGGTTCGGCTGGAGCAAAGGGCGCCGGATCCCGAGAAGGGTCCCGGAGCGATGACGATCTTGTTTGCTTCGTCGAGAGGCTGTGTCTTAGGCGGAACTTCGTCCCAGAAGACGCGATAACCCAAAGCGGTTCCGCCGATTTCATCCTTAAATCTCGGGAACGTTGGTTCTTTGGTGATTTTGCCGGTTGTTAGATTTACACGCAGGCCCTGACCGGTGTAGCCATATCTTTTTTGAATATTGTCCATAGCAGTTCCTTAGAGATTTAATTAACCATGGCAGACCGAGCACTGGTTAGCATTTTCTTCAGGCAGATAGCCGTGGGTCGGACGTCTTGCGGGTTCGCCGGAACGATCCTTCCAAGGCATGTATGTCAGAGCGGCAGCCGGACAGGCTTTTACGCATTTAGGTTCACCGTCGCAGAGGAAGCACTTGCTGGCTTTCTGCTTTTCGCGGTCAAAGCTCATCATGTCCCACGGACAGGCTTTCTGGCAGAGACCGCAGCCGATGCACTTGTCTTCGTCAACATAACGGGCACCGGTCTTAGGATCGACACGGATCGCGCCCTGCGGACATGCATTTGCACAAGGAACCGGATGAGCACACTGACGGCATGTGTCTTGGTAGACGGTGCTGTCGCCCCAAACGCCCTGAAGAGGACGCGCACCGGGGTTGCCCGGACCATACCAAATATTGCGGCCGATATGAATACGAGCCAGAACCGGGTCATTCTTACCGTCGTTAAATTCGGTACAAGCCATTTCGCAGCGCTGGCAGTCGACGCAGAGAGAGGGATCGCCGACGATCAGTCCTTTTGGTGTTTCCAAAATAATGTAGGGCTGAGCGCCAGTCTGCGCGCGGGCCTGATTCATAGCAGCAAAAGCTGCGGTTACGGTAGCTACCTGCAGGAAGCCGCGTCGAGTAATGTCTTGAGGCAGATTAACCCGAGACATTAGGTCTTTCAGATCAAACATGATTTCAATTTCTCCTGATGGAGGAACGACAGGAATTGTCGTAAAGAGAGAGCGTAGGGACGAAACTAACGGAGGCCCTACGAGTCCATTGTGGTGCAGAAATTAGATTCGGACTACAGACCAGCCGTTGCTTCCGACAGGTTTGATAGTCCAGCGAGTGCGAAGAATCGGTTCTGTGGCGGAGAAAACAACCGGACGGAGCTCCGGTGAGAGAGCCTTTGCGTAAACTACTTCTTTGAATCTGGTTGCCATTTTGTTCTCCGCAGCTAATCGCTGCACTTGGGGTGTTATGTCGACGCGAGTTGTTACAGCTCTGCTTTCGACACGAACAAATTCTAACAATTTGTAATATTCTTGAAAAGAATTTTTGATGAGTTACAAATTTTTTTAGTGGATACGTAAAGCAAATACCCATCTGAAAGAAGAGCAAAAAGTCTTTAGGATCAAGAAAATATGAATGGATGTTTTATACTTTACCCCTTTAAATTAGGAGAAACCCTAACAAAAAGAATAAATGTAGGTGTGAGCACCGACAATAGTTTCGGTTGCGAGCTCGCCGAAGATGTTGTTTGCATGGAAGATATTCCGCCTTATGACGTGTCCCTCAGAGATGGATGGGCGATCTCCTCCAGCGAGGGTAATCATAGGTTAATAGGAGAGCCGGTTAAAAACGGTGAACCGCCGGCTGTATTACCAAAAAACGGTTCTCGATGGATAAACACAGGCGGTTTTTTACCGATTGGGGCGGATGCCGTTGTCTCAAATCTAGACCCGGACGCATCGAATTTTGCTTCCGATGTGTATCCCTACGAGAACGTGTTGGTGCGGGGGACAGAATGGGCCAAAGGCTCCATCATTCTAAAAAAAGGGACTGTACTTGGTGCGGGGGCCCAGGCTTTGCTTTTTGAGGCGGGTATTGAAAACATTCGCGTCTGGAAACGTCCCTCGGCAGCTATATTGGCGACCGGACACGAGATTGCCGAGGCCGGCGCTATGAACTCTGCGGGGCGTCATTCCAGCAATGCAGTTTATTTGATGAACCTCCTTTCGGGAGTGGGTCTGACGGACACTGCGATTTTTTATGCCAAAGACGAGGCACATTCGATAGCGGACCGACTGGAACTGTTGTCAGAGAATTTTGACTTTTTGATTACCGTAGGAGGAACCGGGCAGGGAAAAAGCGATGTGCTAAGACAAGCACTAAAACGTGCTCGTGCCAGACAACCGGAAGATCAGACAAAACTTTCGAGTTCTCTGCCTTTTGTGTGTGCGCATATTAAAGAGGCCGTTCTCTTCGGTTTGCCGGGAAATCCCCTCGGGCTTGTGAATATTGTCCAGAGAGTGGTACTTCCTGTCATTTGGCAGTCATTCAGAACAGCTCCTTTTTTTGTGCGCCGCCAAAAGGTATTCATGCTGTCTCTTATACACATCTCCGAGCCCACGAGACGCTCATGAAT
>USHK01000006.1 GCA_900554375.1 uncultured Sutterella sp. | reverse complement strand
GGAGTCGTCGGCAGCGTCAGATGTGTATAAGAGACAGGTAGATATGATCTTCGGATTCAGAGGACAGACCGACGAGATTCTCCACCGGGATCTCGAAACGCTCCTTAAGCTTTCTCCCCGCCAGATCACAACTTATCCGCTGATGGTGACGAGTCAGACCAGGCGCAGCGTCAAGGATTCCATTGCCGCCCCGCATGATGTGATGGCCGGTCAGTACCGAATGATTCTCGATATGTTAACGGAAGACTATACCCAGCTGTCGGCGTGGGCTTTTGGAAAGTCTAATAACGAAGGCTTTGACGAGTACGTAATCGACAACGATGAATATTTGGGTGTCGGCTCAGGAGCCTTCAGCTTCCTCGGTGATTCACTCTACGTCAACACATTCTCTCTTCGTCGCTATAACGAGCGAATTGGCTCGGGCAATAACGGAGTTGAGAGAAGAAAGGTGTTCGGCAAGCGCAGTATTCTTCAATACCGCCTTCTGCTCCAGCTCTTTGCGGGGCGCATCAGCCGTAAATACTTCAAGGAAGTTCACGGAGTGGATCTAGATCGAGCATTGTTTAAAGAAGTTCTTGCGCTGAAGCTTGTCGGTGCGATCAAAGAGAATCCGGAGGATCATGACCGCTTTATCGTGACTGATAAAGGTAAACTTCTCGGATTAGTGATGATGAAGGACTTTTATTCTGCAATGGACAATATTCGGGCGGAGTTAAGGAAACCACTTAAAGAAGCCGACATGTAAAGAAAAACCGCTGAGCCCCGTATTTACGGGGCTTTTTCTTACATCTATTTTCATTTGTCTTCAATATTTAAAGGTTTTCACTTAAGACAAAAGGATAGAGGCCGTTGTGTAATCTGTAACAACACCGTAAACTTCGGTGCGTAAGGAGACTCGGGACTCCGCGTCTGCGGTTTACTAAATATATTTTTATCCGAAACTGTCTCTTTAAATTTCCATTTCAAGCTCTGGAGTTGAGTAATGTCTACTATGGATGTTGTTACCTTCCGACCGCCTCAAGGCTGTCGCGGAGAAGACGGTCCCGCGTTTCAGGGAAATTTCCGCAAAGGCGAGCTTCGCGGAATTATCCACATTAACAAAGACAACTGCGTCGGCTGCGACACCTGCCGCAAGTTCTGCCCGGTCGATGCTATTTCCGGCGGTTTAGGCGCCATTCATAAAATTCGCGACGATGCATGCGTCAGCTGCGGTCAGTGCCTGAGCGCCTGTCCGTTCGGCGCCATTGAACAGATGAGTTTTGTTGACGATGTCGTTGCAGCTCTCAAAGATCCGAAGAAATTCGTGGTCGCTCACCCATCTCCTGCCGTTCGTGTTGCTTTGGCTGAGGAATTCGGCGGCAAGCCCGGTGATCTGTGCACTGACCAAATGCTCAACGCTCTGGAAAAGGCTGGTTTCACTGTTTACGACGTAAACCAGACTGCCGACCAGACAATTTTGGAAGAAGGTACAGAGTTCATCAAGAAAGTTCGCTACTGGTGCCTTGGAGAAAGAAGTCCGGAAGTGAACATGATGGCTCATCATCCGCTGCCTCATTTCACCAGCTGCTGCCCTGGCTGGGTCAGAAACATGGAAATTAATTTCGCCTCTGCGATTCCTCACGTTTCTACCACAAAGAGTCCGATTCAGATGGGCGGCGCCTTGGGCAAGACCTGGGCTGCCAAGTATGTTTGGAACAAGGATCCGCGCGACGTCTGTATGGTTGCGATTACTCCGTGTACGGCAAAGATTTTCGAAGCCAGCCGTCCTGAATTCATCGACGCCTGGAAGTGGAACGTTGAACACAACGTTATTCCGAAAGACTCTCCCGTCTTCCCGGATATCGACTACAGCCTCACAACTCGTGACATCGCTGAAGTCTTCCGTCGTCTTGGCATCGATCCGCTTAAGATGCCTACCAAGCACGAAGTTAAGCCGACCGAAAAATATACCGGCGCCGGCACAATCTTCGGCTGCTCCGGCGGCGTGATGGAAGCTGCTCTCCGTACGGCTTATGCAATTTTGGCCGGAGAAGAACTGAAGAACCCGGACATCATCAGCGTCCGCGGCCTGAACAACTCTTTAGTTGAAGCTACAGTGCCTATTCCTTTGAAGGCTCAGGGCGGCAAGATTTTCGAACTTCGCGTTGCTGTCGTCAACGGCGCTCTTCAGGACCTGAAGAATGTCATGAAGATCATCAACGAGGACAAGGATCGTTGGCACTTCATCGAAGTTATGAACTGCCCGGGCGGTTGCGTTAACGGCGGCGGTCAGCCTCTGCAGGGCGCCGGCTCTTCCTGGCTTTCTCCGACGACTCCGCTTCCTGTCAAACTCTAACAAGGTAGGAAATAGAAATGAGTAAATATCAATATACCGAACGCGACGTTCCTGCCATGTTGGGGCGACGCGGCTTCCTTAAAGTCATCGGTCTCTGCGCTGTTTTAGTTGCAGGCGCCGGCGCTGTGATCACTCAACTGATCACTTCCCGCAATAAGGTTATTCTCGACAGACAGAACGGTCTCTATGCAGATGACAAGCGTCTGCAGAAAGTCAATCTGACTTCTTCCCACCAGAACGACGTTTGCTGGCAGGTCTACAAAGACATGAACGGCAAACCTGTCGAAGGCGAGATGTACAAGCTGAACCACACCCATTACTATCCCCGCTCCCAGCTGGCAATGACGGAGGCAGAACATGTCTAATCCCGAAATGAAAGGCGCAAGAATTCTGCGCTTCCACACTTCCGACAAGGTTTTCCACTCCATCAATGCGATTTGTTGGTACGCCTTGGTTATCACTGGTGCAATCGTATATTTCGGCCACTGGATGGGCGACATTTCCGATGAAACCGCTAACCTCATGATGGTTTGGCATCTCTGGCTGGGTGCTCTTTTCACCCTTAACTTCGTGGGCTATGTTCTCTTTGCTCCCGAACGTTTTGCCGTGACACTGAAGAACCTTCTTGAGTGGGACAAAAACACCATCCTGTGGTTCAGAAACTTCGGCGGCTATCCGCGTCGTTTCTTCAAGATTCCTTTCGGTCCGGTCGAAGTTCCGCCTCAGGGTCGTTACAACGGCGGCCAGAAGATGAGCTACCTTATCTTCCTTGCAGCGGTTGTTTATCTGATCGCTACAGGCTGGTTGCTTTGGTTGGGCGCTCCCCTCCTTGGCAAGACCGTTTTCTACTGGCTCTTCATCACGCACGTTTGGGGTAGCTTCATTGTGACCGCTATGGTTACATGCGCTCATATTCCTCTGGCTCTTCTGTCTATGGAACACTTCAAGGGCATTTGGAGAATTGGTTCCGGCGATATCTCTTATGAGGCCGCCGAGCATCATGCTCCGACTTGGGTCGAACGTGACGTCGTCAAAGTTGTTGAAAAATAATCTTTGATCGTTAAACAAAAAGAGGGGGCTTCGGCTCCCTTTTTTATCGGCTCTACATCGTAGAATTTCGGAAAACGGAGGAATTTTTATGGCAGAGATGAATCAGACTCCTAAAGGCATGCGTATTCACATCGGAATTTTCGGCCGAAGAAATGCCGGGAAGTCGAGCGTGATTAACGCGTTGACCAAACAAAACATTGCACTTGTCAGTGACGTTGCGGGCACGACCACTGACCCTGTGTTTAAGGCCATGGAAATTCTGCCCTTAGGGCCCGTAATGATGATTGATACTGCCGGTATCGATGACATCGGCGATTTAGGCAAACTCAGGGTCGGTAAAACTAAGGAAGTGATGACCAAGACAGACGTCGCGGTCATCGTGATCGATGCTGCTAATGACGTCTCTGACTTTGAACGTTCTTTAATTTCCGAGTTCAAAAAACTGGGCACGACGTACATCCTCGCAGCCAATAAAATTGAAATCGTCGCTAATGCCGCTGAGCGCATTTCTGCTTTGGAAAAAGCTTTCGGAGAAAAAGTCGTTCCGATTAGTGCACTTGAGAAAAAAGGCATTGATGAGCTCCGCTCCCTTATCGTAAAAGAGGCCCCAGCTGCCTTTGAAGACGGTCCGATGCTGAGAGATCTCATCAAAGAAGGCGATACAGTCGTGCTTTGTGTTCCCATCGACACGGCCGCACCTAAAGGCCGAATTATTCTTCCTCAGGTTCATGCAATACGAGATATTTTGGACGCTAATGCCAAGGCTGTAGTTGTAAAGGAAAATCAACTGGCAGAGCAGCTTGCCAACCTTAAAGAACCTCCGGCCTTGGTTGTTACTGATAGCCAGGTCTTTGCAAAAGCAGACCGCGCAGTGCCGAAAGAAATTCCTCTGACGTCTTTTTCGATTCTAATGGCGCGTCAGAAAGGCAACTTAAGCGGACTGGTTTCAGGCGCTAAAGCTGTAGAAAATCTAAAGCCGGGGGATAAGGTTTTAATAGCAGAAGCCTGTACCCATGTTTGTCAGGCAGAGGACATCGGCAGAGTCAAAATTCCGGCTTGGCTGAATAAGAAAGTGGGCGCCCAACTGAACTATGAATGGTATACGGGAGACTCTTTTCCGGAAGATGTCTCGGCCTACAAGCTTGTTATTCACTGCGGGGGCTGCATGATTAATCGCCGCGCCATGCTGAGTCGTCAAAGAAAATGCGCCGAAGCCGGCGTGCCGATTGTTAATTACGGCGTGCTGATTTCTTATTTACACGGAATCATGGACCGAGCCATGTCGCCGATAAAAGGAAACTAAAAAAGAGCCCGCATTGCCGGGCTCCTGCGCTTTAGATGTCGAGGTCGACGTCTGTGTGTTTCAGTTTTTGTCCATGTTCTCGGGTGACGTGGAAGGTCACCTGAGGCCAATGTTTCTGTGTTGTCTGCAGGTTGTAGATGCTGGTGGCGAGGTAAACGGTGTTACCGTCGGCATCTTTAGCCAGACGCATTCCCTGTTCTTTTTCGAAATCCTTGCGAGTCTGTTCGTCAGGGTAAGTAACCCAGCGCGCTGTGGAAACAGGTGTGTTTTCGTAGATGGCATCGACGTTATATTCCGTCGCTAAGCGCTGAGCCACGATTTCGAACTGCAGCTGACCCACGGCACCGAGATAAAGGTTACCGAGCTCATCTTCAAAGACCTGAATTGCGCCTTCTTCGCCGAGCTCTTTCAAGCCTTTATGCAGCTGTTTGGCTTTGAAAGGGTCTTTTGGACGGGCGCTCCGGAAAAGTTCCGGGGCGAAGTAAGGAATGCCGGTAAAGCCGAGCACTTCTCCCTGCGTAAGGGTATCACCGATGTGCAGCTGGCCGTGATTGTAAATGCCGATAATGTCTCCTGCAACGGCGTCTGTCATCAGCACGCGGTCGTTAGCCATGAAGGTGAGAGCGTTCGGGATCTTCATCTCTTTGCCTTCGCGGACATGAAACACTTTCATACCCGGCTGATATTCACCAGAGCAGACACGGAAGAACGCGATACGGTCGCGGTGTTTCGGATCCATGTTGGCTTGAATCTTGAAAACAAAGCCTGAGAACTTGGCTTCATCCGGTTCGACCATACGCTTTCCGGCATCGCGAGGCTGAGGCGTCGGAGCCCAATTTACCAGCGCATTTAACACATCCTCAACACCAAAGTTGTTGACACCTGAGCCGAAAAAGACAGGAGTCTGAGAACCTTCTAAGAAGCGCTCCAGAGAGAAGGGCTCGCTTGCGCCTTGAATGAGCTCAATGCTTTCGCGGACATAGTCCATTTCCAGAGGAAAGAGTTCGTCGAGACGAGGATTATCCAGACCCTCGATCACTTCAACGTCGTCAGAAAGCTTTTCTCCGCCCGGTGTGAAGCGCTTCATGCGGTTATCGAGCAGTGAGAAGACGCCGCGGAATGTTTTTCCCATTCCGACAGGCCATGTAATCGGAGCACAGTCGATTTTTAGGACGTTTTCAATCTCACCGAGCAAATCAATTGGATCCTGAACTTCTCGGTCGAGTTTGTTGATGAACGTAATGATCGGGGTCTTACGCATGCGACAGACTTCCAGGAGTTTGATTGTCTGTGCTTCCACGCCTTTAGCGGCATCAATAACCATGACGGCGCAATCTACTGCAGTTAAGACGCGGTAGGTGTCTTCTGAGAAGTCTTCGTGTCCCGGGGTATCCAGCAAGTTGATGACGTGATCGTTGTATTCGAACTGCATTACAGAGCTGGTAACGGAAATACCGCGCTGCTTTTCAACTTCCATCCAGTCACTGGTCGCATGCCGTCCTGCTTTTCTGCCTTTGACGGCACCGGCCATCTGAATTGCTCCGCCGAAAAGCAAAAGCTTTTCCGTTAATGTCGTTTTACCTGCGTCAGGGTGAGAGATGATTGCGAAGGTCCTTCGCCTCTTAATTTGTTTCTGTGCCTGGGGACTTAACAAAGCCATTTTGTTCAGAATCCTATACTTATCCGTAGCCGAGCATTGTAGAACAAAGGATAGATATTCAAATGTCAACGAATGAAAAACTGAGGGTTTATGAACGAAATTTAACTAATTGAGCTACTAAAATTATCAAGATTAATTCCTAGAGACACTCCCAATGACACAAAACTACTTTCCTCGTTGGAAAGTCAAGACGGAAGGCACGATTGCGCCTGACGAGACACTCCCTCTTGGCCAAACCCTGGCAATGGGCATCCAACACGTTGTAATCATGTTCGGTTCTACGGTGCTTGCGCCGTTGATTATGGGGTTGGATCCTAACGTTGCGATCTTCATGAGCGGCATCGGAACATTGTTGTTCTTCCTGATTGTCGGAGGCCACGTTCCAAGTTACTTAGGCTCCAGTTTTGCTTTTATCGGCGTTGTAATTGCAGCCACAGGTTATGCCGGAACAGGACCTAATCCCAATATTCCGATTGCCATGGGCGGTGTGATTGCCTGCGGCGTGGTGTATGCGATTGTGGGCCTCATCGTAATGTGGACAGGCGTGGGCTGGATTGAACGTCTGATGCCGCCGGTCGTGACCGGTGCCATCGTCATGACGATCGGTCTGAACCTCGCTCCGGTTGCCGTCAAAGGCATGGGTGCCACGAATTTTGAACAATGGTACGCCGCGGTGGCCGTCTTGATCATGGGCTTTGTCGCCGTTTACTTACGAGGATTCCTGCAGAAGCTGCTAATTCTTGTGGGTATCGTGATTGCCTATATACTCTATTGGGTGCTCACTAATGTGATGGCTCTAGGTAAGCCGATCGATTTTCAGCCGCTGATTAACGCCAGCTGGCTGGGCGTTCCTAATTTCTCAGCTCCTGTTTTCCAGCCGGAAGCTATGATCCTGATTGTGCCAGTGGTTGTGATTTTGATCGCTGAGAACCTCGGTCACATCAAAGCGGTCAACGTCATGACCCATCGAAATCTAGATCCGTACATCGGCCGCAGCTTCTTCGGCGACGGTTTAGCAACGATCCTTGCTGGTTTTGTCGGTGGCCCAGGTGTGACGACCTACGGTGAAAATATCGGCGTGATGGCTGCGACTCGTGTGTACTCCACACTGATTTTTCCAGTAGCGGGCTGTTTTGCCATTTTGCTGAGCTTCTCACCGAAGTTCGGAGCGTTGATTCAAACTATTCCCGGTCCTCTCCTCGGTGCGGTTTCTGTGATTGTTTTTGGTTTCATTGCCGCCGCCGGTGTGCGAATCATGATCGAAAATCAGATCGATTTGGCCTCGAGCAAGAATCTAATTGTGACAGCGGTCACGCTGATTATCGGTGCAGGTGACTTCTCGCTGAAAATCGGCGGATTTGGTCTAGGGGGTATCGGAACGGCAACTGTTGCGGCTATCCTGCTTAACCTGATCATGGAAGATAAGAAGATTAAAAAAGAATAACACTCTATTCTCGAGTGAATTTGAGGACGGTTTTTCGGCATTGAGTGTCTCGCCTCGATGTCGAGGAAACCGTTTTTGTTGTAATTTGCAGTCGTTGATGAAAAGTGAGCACGATCGGACGTATTATTTTGAGGTCGTTGGATGGACAATAGTTTTGCTGAGAGACTAATTTCCTGGCAGAAGGAATACGGAAGGAACAATCTTCCTTGGCAGCAAAGTCATGATCCTTATGTCCGTTGGCTGGCGGAAATCATGCTTCAGCAGACACAGGTTAAGACGGTTATCCCTTATTTCAATCGCTTTATGGAACGGTTTCCAACAGTTCGGGATCTTGCTGAAGCTCCTGAGGAAGAGGTGATGAAGCTTTGGGCCGGCCTTGGGTATTACAGTCGAGCCAGGAATCTGCATAAGTGTGCAAAAGATGTTCAGCTGCGTTTCGAAGGCCGATTTCCCGTTGAGCTCTCAGACTTGGAGTCGCTCCCCGGGATCGGTACATCGACTGCCGCAGCTATTCGAAGTGCGGTAACGGACGAGCCTTGTGCCATTCTTGATGGGAATGTAAAGCGGGTGCTGGCGCGCCACGGCATGATCGGACAGGGTCTGACACCGGGCGAGGCTGAAAAGCGCCTATGGGCAGATGCGCGTGCTAAAGCCCCTGTAAGAGATGGGCGCACCTATGCTCAGGCCGTAATGGATCTCGGCGCAACCGTTTGTACTCGGACAAAGCCTCTTTGTTCCCTTTGCCCGGTTAATCAGGACTGCAAGGCTTTTAAGACAGACAGTCAGCTGGAATACCCAGTAAAGAAAGTTAGGGCTCCCGTGCCGGAAGAAGTGCTGAATCTCGCTGTCTATACGGACGGAGGAAAAGTTTATTTAGTCAGAAAGTCAGAGCGGTACTGGAAAGGGTTGTGGACACTTCCCCAGCTTCAAGATGTTAGCTCTGAGAAATCAGCAGAGGTTCTTCCTGTTGTCGAACATCGGCTGACACATCTCCTGCTCAAGATTTATCCCGTTCGGCTCCCCGCGCCTGCAGCGGTCCCTGCTGACTGGAAAGCCTTTACTAAGGAAGAAATAAAGACGGAAGCATTGCCTACGCCGATTCGAAAACTGCTGTTGGAAACTCTCTAGTCCTTGGATGCGACGGCATCCAAGGTGCGGTGCCGTACGATAACGCCATCGTACAATTTTGAAAAATGGCGAGCCAGCGTTTCGGCGATATAGACGGAGCGGTGCTGACCTCCGGTGCAGCCAATCGAGACCGTAAGATAGTGTCGATTCTGAGCTTCGTACGAGGGGAGCCACTTCTCGACAAAGTTCTGGATATCGGAAATCATTTCGTGGACTTCTGGTTTTGAGCGAAGATAATCAATCACCGGTTGATCCTTGCCGGTGTATTTTCGCAGGCTTTCTTCCCAGTAAGGGTTTGGCAGACAGCGAACGTCAAAGACAAGATCGCTTGCCAGAGGAAGGCCTCGTTTAAAACCGAAAGACTCAAACGTTAGGAGAATGCGGCCTTTCTTTGCTCTGACGAAATTACGGATCCAATGGTTGAGCGTATTTGGCAGCATGCCGGTCGTGTCGATGATATGGGAGAACCCGACAAACGGTTCCAGCATTTTTCTTTCTTTTTCAATCGCCTCAACCAAGGTTTCGGGGCCTGAAGGTGAACGCTGCGATAAGGGGTGCTGGCGACGTGTTTCGGAATACCGCTGGACGAGCGCGTCCGTAGAAGCGGTTAAACACAATACACGGAGATCGACGTTATGTTCTTTGAGCTCTTTGAAGCTTTTTGAGATTTCCGGAAGGGAAACGTCACTGCGCGAGTCCAAAGAAACCGCCAGCAAGTCTCGGCCGACGGAATGAAGATGTTCTGCGACCGGAACCAAGTAATTGCCCGGCAGATTGTCGATGCAGTAGTAGCCGAGATCTTCGAGCTGTCTTAAAGCAATGGATTTTCCGCTCCCGGAAAGCCCCGTGACGACAATAAGCTGCATACCTATTTAACGGCTAAAAACCGTCCTCCTGCTCCATGAGTTTACGTTGGCGATCAAAGAATTCCTGGATAGTGTTGATGCCTCTGAGCTGAAGAATAGCACTGCGCACGGCGGCCTCAACGAGGACGGCTAGATTCCGGCCTCCGCCGACCGGAATGATCATCTTACGGATAGGCTGCCCCAGCACCTCTGTAAAGAGTTCGGTCTCGGGCAGACGTTCCATCAGTTCACCCTGATCAAACTGCTTGAGTTCGGCGACGAGGTTAAGCCGCATTTTTCTGCGAACTGAAGTCTCTCCGAAGATGGTTTTAATATCCAACAGTCCGATGCCCCGCACTTCTAAAAGGTTAGCTAAAAGGGCTGGCGCCGACCCCTCAACCCAATCAGGCGCTCTCTGAATGAAATCTACGACATCATCCGCCACAAGGCCGTGACCACGAGTGACGAGTTCCAGTCCGAGCTCGCTCTTACCGATTCCGCTTTGACCGGAGAGCAGGATGCCCATGCCGAAGACGTCCATGAAGACTCCGTGCATGGAGCAGCTTGGTGCTAACAGCTTAACGATATTGTGGCGGACAAATGTCAGGACCTTTTCAGGAGGTTCCGAGGTACCGAAGACAGGAAGATTGGTGTCAATCAACGGCTGAATCATGTCGTCGGGGAGCGCTAAATCCAGACAGACAACCAAACCGAGAGATTTGTTTTCGACAAGCTTTTGTAGAAAGCCGACACGGGCATCGTGCGAAATCTGGTTGAAAAATTCAATTTCCGCCGGTCCGATGATGTGCAGCCGATCCGGATGAATAATATTTAGAAAGCCAACACACAACGTAGGGTACTGTTTGGCTTTTTCGGTCAGGAAAAGTTTCTCGTTGGCGTGCGACTGACCGTACAGCCAGCTGATATTGAACTTCTTTTTGCAAAGATTAAAAAGCTGTTGATAGGTAGCCATAGGTGTTGGAATCGGTAATTAGACTTTTTCGGAGGGTTGAACGTTACACCAGCTTCTCAGAGCGCTGCAAAATGCATCCGAAGAGGGAGACTTTAAAAGTTTTTCACGCAGAGCATCATCGGAAAAAACCTCCGCTGCGGAAGCTAAAAGTGCTAAATGTTCGCTGGCGGCATTTTCCGGAGCGATTAAAAAGAAGAAGGCGCTCACCGCCGGCTCGCCGGGGCGGTCACTCTCTAATTCACCGTGCAGTTTAACGAAAAGGCAACACGGCTCTTTAATGTTCGGCAGGCGGCAATGGGGAAGTGCAATACCGTGGTCGAGGTAAGTAGAGCCCAAGCGTTCACGAGCGAAAAAACCGTCGAAAATCTCTTTTTTATCGAGGCCGTAGAGCAGGCTCAATGTTTGAGAAGCCTGTTCAAAGATTCGTTTTTTACTGCTCGGGGAGATTCCGAGCAACACATTGTCTGGTTTTAACAGACTGCACAAACCGTTCATAAGATTGAATTAACTTTTGATAGCCTTTCATTCTAAATCACATCGGCTTCAGTCGAAATTTTTTCGTTCGGAGGCGGGGGCAATCCCGAGGGATTCACGATACTTGGCTACTGTTCGGCGCGCCACGGCAAAGCCTTGCTGTTCAAGCGCAGAGGCAAGTTTTGCGTCTGAAAGCGGTTTGGCTTTAGGCTCTTCGTCCACAAGACGTTTAAGCGCAGCTTTCACTGCCGCAGCGGAAGCCGCTTCACCAGTGTCAGAGGGCCCTACGGAAGAGCTGAAAAAATATTTCAGTTCAAATACCCCGAGCGGGCAGATGAGGTACTTACCGCTGCATGCGCGCGAGACCGTGGATTCATGCAGCTCGGTTTCTTCTGCGATTTGACGGAGGACCAGCGGCCGCAGCGCAGAAGGACCTTTATCAAAGAAAGTTTCTTGATGCGCCAGAATCGCCTGAGCTACCTTGAGGAGCGTTTTCTCTCGCTGCTCAATGCTGTGAATAAGTTCGCGGGCCTCTGTGAGTTGGCCTCTCCAAAACTGTACAGTCTCTTTATCTTTGCTCTGGACAACTGCCTGAGCATACGTGTCATTTAAGCGAATTTTAGAGCCGGAGCGGCTGATCAGACGAACGATCCAGCGTCCCTGAACTTTAGTGACGGCGACTTCAGGAATGATGAAGTTAATTTTGTCGGCAGAAAAATCAGCCGCAGGGCGAGGCGTGAGGCGGCTTAATACCTCAAGTACGGATTTAATTTCTCCGGTGGAGCATCCAAGCTTATTTTTTAATTCATCGTAGCGATGTTTTGCGACGAGTGTTAAATGATCCTGGAGAGTTGCTTCTGTCAGCTTGGCAAGTTCGGGAGAAACAACTTTTCGATTGAGTAAGTGTTTCAGCTGCAGAAGCAAAGAATCGTTCGCATCTCTAGCTCCGATGCCGGGCGGATCGAAGCTTTGCAAAAGCGAAAGTGCAACATGCCAATCTTCGGGTTCCAGATCTTCTTCGTGGAAAGGAGCACTCTGAGCGATTTCTTCCAAACTTTCCGGTAGGAAACCGTCATTGTCGAGACATCCGATTAGCCAACGCAGAAGCGCAGAATCTTTCTCAGAGAGAGGCAAGCAGCCGGCCTGTTCAAGAAGGTGACTTGAAAGTGTTTTTTCAGCCGGCGTTTCCCATTCCTCCGGCCGGTCTTCTTCGGCATTCCAATAGAGTTCCTGATCTCCCTCAGAAGGATTACTTTCAGAGAATTCTTCCGAAGAGTCAGAAAGTTCGAGGAGCGGGTTGCTCTCAAGGGCATCGCTGATTTTTTGAGACAGCTCTAGTGTGGAGAGCTGGAGCACCTGCAGCGTCTGCCGCATCTGCGGCGTAAGCGTGAGGTGCTGGCTTGGAACCAGATTTAGCGATGCCGCCATAACGCAGCTCCTACATTGTGAAATTGTCGCCTAAGTAAGCGTTACGAACCTGCGGATTTTCAACGATGGCTTCCGGCTTGCCCTGGGCAAGCACGCTGCCGTTGCTGATGATATAGGCGTGGTCGCAAATGCCCAAGGTTTCTCGGACGTTGTGGTCGGTGATCAAAACTCCGATCCCCCTTTCCTTCAGGAAGTGCACAATGCGCTGAATTTCAATGACAGCAATCGGGTCGACACCGGCAAAGGGTTCGTCCAGCAAAATAAAACGGGGACGAGCCGCCAAGGCTCGAGCGATTTCGGTACGACGGCGCTCGCCGCCGGAGACTGTCGGTGCCAAGTTCTTACGAATACCGGTAATTTGGAGCTCGTTCAAAAGCTTCTCAAGCTCTTCCTTAATCTGTTTTTTAGTAAACGGGCTTCCGTCCTCGTTGGTCTGTAATTCAAGAATGGCCTGAATGTTTTCCTCGACCGTCAGCGTTCTAAAAACACTGTTTTCCTGAGGAAGGTAGGTAATGCCGATACGGGCTCGTTTGTAAATAGGAAGGTGCTGGATCGACTCACCGTTCAGCAGAATCTGTCCTCCGTTGGCTGCTACCAGGCCGACGATCATATAGAAAGTCGTTGTCTTGCCAGCGCCGTTGGGTCCGAGAAGGCCAACAACTTCTCCGCTTTTAATAGAAAGAGAAACATCTTTAACGACGGTTCTCTGGCCGTAAATTTTCTTGAGGTTTTTGACCTCAAGCACATTAGGCTGGTGTTTTTGCAGGTTAACTCCGTCTGTCATGGAGAGACTCTCCTGCTGCCTTGAAGTTCAAGCGGTTTTCCTGCGTCCATGTTGGAGTCGCGGGGCGCGATGACTGTGGAGACGCGGCCCGAAGTGCCTTTGGCCTTATTTCCGTCAATAATTGCCGTTGAATTCGTCAGGTTATAAGTAATTTTGTCGCCCTTGCTTTCGTCTTTCAGCACGCCGTTTTCGCTACGTGCGACTTCGGCACGATGCGTCAGAATCAGCACATTGCGTTTTTCGTCATAAGTGAGTTCGTCACCTTTGCCGTGCATCCACTCTTCGACGCCCGGTGTTTTTTGATCGCGGCGCTGTTTGAAGGTTACCAGTTTGCCTTTCAGAGGTGTCATAACAGCGTGGCGGTAACCCTGCGGATCAACGGTGAGAACGAGCTTGTTGCCGTGAATCTCTAATGTTCCCTGGTGAACCGCAACGTCCCCCGTATAAATTGCGACTTGCTTGACATCGTCGCCGTCAAATTTATCGGAAAATATTTGGATTGGCTGTTCGGAGTCGGCTGTTTCAGCGTATGCCGTACCGAAGGAAAGCAGTCCGAATGCGCAAAAGAACCAGATCGGCAGAAGCTTCATTTTTGTGTAATCAATGACGAAAGGTTAAGCAGTTAGGACATTCTATCATCAGGGCCCGTAAAACACCTTCATTCATGACGGTTATACAAAGGCCAGCCGACTCGTTGCTCGGGCGTATTTGTTTTCCTCCTGGCTGATGGAAGTAAATCTCCGCCAAGGCGCCTTGCAAAATAAATGAGATAGGGCTGGGCGCGTCCGGCTAGCCTGTGGATGAGCGGTAGGGCAGGACCGCTGTCAGCGCAGGAACCTGAAAAAACCTACCGCAGTACTTGGCTGCTGCAGAGACGGTAGGAGATTCTCGTCATTGATGACGAGGATGAGGCTAGGGTTGTTTGCGCTCTACCGCTTTCACAGTTTTGGGTTGGATAACGGTCTGAACTCTTGAACGAAGTTTGAAAGTTCGATCGACATTGTCATAATCCATTCCAACGCCGTGAGAAGTATCTTCTCCGCGAGTCAGGGCGACGGGCTTGTCGGATTTATAAGTGTCCGTATCCGGATAAGCGTCTAGCTGAGAGGTCAGAAGACGGCTCGCCGGGGCGTCTTTAGTGGCCGCCTGACGAATGTCCACATTGTCGTAGAAATGAATCACGGCGCCGCCATCCACCATTGTGGCTGTCTCTTATACACATCTCCGAGCCCACGAGACGCTCATGAATCTCG
>USHK01000005.1 GCA_900554375.1 uncultured Sutterella sp. | reverse complement strand
GTTTAATGGATTGGGCTAACTCGGATAGACCAGAATTTTCAACGTCATTTCTCGGCTGAAATTTTCCCGGTTTAAGGGCCGAAAGCGACAAAGAACTTTTGGGTTCCGGTACCTTCGGATTGTCTATTACATCGGCAACGTTTTTCATACTGAAAACGCTGTCCATATTTTTTCCTAATCCTTTTCTAACTACCACTTCAAGCCTCACGCTTTCTGTTTTTGAGAAGTTTCTTCAACTTGTCTTTTTTCACAAGTTCTTCTGCAAAAGTTTTATAAGAGACGGCACCTCTAGAGGAAGGGTCGTACTGAATCCCTGAAAGACCGTAGCTGGGAGCTTCTGCGAGCCGTACATTTGTCGGAATGACCGAGGAGAAAACCGATGATCCGAAATATCCTGAGAGCTGCTCACTGACTTCACGCTGCAGGGTAATACGAGGGTCAAATTTCACCCTCAAAAGACCGGTAATCACCAAACCGCTGTTCACTTGCTCTCTGACTGCGCGAATACTCAGCAATAAGTCTGAAACCCCTTCAAGGGAATAGTACTCGCACGTCATGGGAATAATCAGACCGTCAGCTGCACAGAACGCGTTTATGGTCAGAATTGACAGTGTAGGAGGGCAGTCAATAATAACGACATCATATTGCCCGGACACTTCGTCCAGCTTCGCCTTTAACCTCAGCTCTTTTCTAGCTGCAGACAATAGCTCTTCCTCGGCTGCTGCAAGCTTTCGATTAGAACCCAAAATGTCGTACCCGGAAGTGGAGTGAGTGATTACTTTCTTTATATCCGCTCTGTCTAACAATACCTCGTAAACAGATTGAACTAGGTTATTCTTCTCAAGCCCGCTCCCTGTCGTTGCGTTTCCCTGTGGGTCAAGGTCAACCAACAAAACATTAAAAGACAGCTGAGACAACGCAGCAGCTAAGTTAACGGCTGTGGTCGTTTTTCCCACACCGCCCTTTTGATTAGCTATACAGTAAATTTTTGCCATGTTGTCTAAATATTCCGAAAATTTTCAAGCCGATTAGTAAATTTTCTAATTTTACCCAATTAGGGGAAAAGGTTTTTGGCTGTTTACTTTTTAGTAGCAGCCGGCATAACTTTTGTCTTCATGAGGTGCAGGGCCAAATACAGTTATCAAAATCCGGAATGACCCAATCTACACACTCGCCGAGGGAGACGCTTACCAAGGAGGCTAGAATTTCTGCATCTACTGAACTAACTTTCTACTGATTAGATGGATAAGCAACTTTCGATCAAACTCCCTTCGTCTCTCACTGCAGAGACCTCTGTGAAAATTTGGGAGCAGGTCCTCGGAGCGAAAGGTTCAGGGCAGATTATCTTCGACGCATCGGACCTTACTTTTTGTGATGAGTCCGGTTTAACACTCTTATATGAGCTGCGGTCGAAGCCCGACGCTTTTAAACTTATCGACGTATCACCAAGCATTGAGGCTCTTTACGGCACGATGCTGAAGAATTTTTCTCCGAAACCCGTTGAGAAAAAATCTCTGGGCATTGTAAGCAGCCTCGGAAAATGGCTTTACGCCGCCGGCTCTTCCACCAAGCAAAGTATTACTTTTTTAGGTTCTGCATGCTGCGCTCTGACAGAGGTGTTGCTGCATCCGTCTCAAATCCGTTTCGGAGAAATTCTCTCCGTCTCCGA
The DNA here is from genome assembly GCA_900554375.1 of uncultured Sutterella sp. Taxonomy (GTDB): domain Bacteria; phylum Pseudomonadota; class Gammaproteobacteria; order Burkholderiales; family Burkholderiaceae_F; genus Parasutterella. Next base: position 13,193 of record USHK01000005.1, on the reverse strand, counting down.
TGAGGCCGGCAGCAGGGCCGTAGGCATTATCTGCCTTATCGGTTTTTTAATGGGTGTCATTATTGCTTTTGAGACGGCTTTGGTTGCCCAGATTTTCGGGGCTGTTATTTTCGTAGTCAATGGTATCGGAATTGCAATGACAAGAGAGTTAGGACCTCTCATGACAGCAATCCTCTTTGCCGGCCGAAGCGGTTCTGCCTTCGCAGCCCAGCTCGGAACTCAAAAAGTTAATGAGGAGTTAAATGCATTAACGACCTTCGGTCTGAGCCCAATGTACTTTTTAGTCGTTCCGCGCCTGATCGCTTCTTCTCTTGTCGTGCCGTTATTGTCTGTCTTTGCCACGATCCTGGGCATTCTAGGCGGAGGCTTAGTCATGGCAATGTATGACATTACCTATACGCAGTTTTATGTACAGTTACTCAAATCCGTGACTGTCACCGATATTGTTTTCGGACTAGTCAAAGCTGTAATTTTCGGTTTTGTAATTGCACTTATCGGATGCCAATGCGGAATGAATACCGGTGCTGGCGCGGCAGCCGTCGGCTCTTCTACGACGAAATCCGTTGTTAAAAGCATTATTTGGATTGTCGTGATCGACGGCGCTGCGGCTCTGCTGACTAACAGGTTGGGGATATGATGGACGCGTCTAAGAATTCCGTAATAAGTGTGCGCAACCTCACGATGGGCTGGCCGGGAAAGATACTTCTTGAGAACGTTTCTTTCGACATTTACGAAAAACAAATTGTTTTCATAATGGGAGGATCCGGTTGCGGAAAATCTACGTTGATGAAAACCATCATCGGTTTGAATCCGCCCATGGCAGGCGACATCCTTATTCGAGGCAAAAGTATTATCAACTCCGGAAATGAAATTCCCGAAATCCAGCGCAGCTTAGGAATCATGTATCAAAGCGGTGCGTTATTCGGCTCTCTAACGGTTTTGGAGAACGTCCGCTTCCCACTGGATCAATTTTCTAAGCTTCCCTTGGAAGCAAGAAACCTGACGGCACAAATGCTTCTGAACGCTATGGAAATGCCAGGGTCGGCAAATCTAACTCCCGGTGAACTTTCCGGAGGCATGATTAAGAGAGCCGGTATTGCCCGAGCGCTATCCCTCGGTGCAACAATACTGCTATTAGATGAGCCAAGCGCAGGACTTGACCCTATAACCGCGGCAAACTTAGATCAAACAATACGCAGGTTGCGCGACAATCTGGGGGCGACTTTTGTAATTGTCAGTCACGAATTAAAAAGTATTTTTAGAATCGCTGACAGATGCATCATGCTTGACCCAAAAACGCGTTCCATCATCGCCGACGGAGCACCTACCGACTTACAAAAAAATTCCCCTAACCCATGGGTTAGACAATTTTTTAATGCTCAACCTGATGCGGAGTAGAAATGGGAGCTAAAACAAATTATTTCAGATTAGGCTTGTTTGTCGTCGCAGCCATTGCAGCGGCAATCGCGTCTATCATTATCCTTCTCGGGCCGAGCCTTGGAAAGCCTTACGCAGAAATGGAGACATATTTTCAATTCTCTATCAGCGGACTTGAAGTTGGAGCCCCTGTCAAATTTAGAGGCATTCAGGTCGGACAGGTTCAAGAGATTCTCCTCTCCACAGAAGCCTACCCGTCTTCTTCTCAAGAAATTCTTTCCGAGACGAAAGCTGTCGCTGTTGTAAGAATGAGAATGGAGCTGGCGGGAAAGGAAGTGGAGTCACACCTTCAGGATTATATTAATCACGGTCTGAGAATCCAAACACAGCTTGCCGGCATTACCGGCTCCCTGTACCTCTCTGTAGATTTTTTGGATCCGAAGAAGTATCCTGCAGATCGAGTCCCCTTTGATTGGAAACCTAAATATTTATTCATTCCTTCTGCCCCAAGCTTAAGCAACGAAATTGTTGAGAATGTCAAAGGCTTCCTTGCCAGTCTTGATTCTTTGAATATCAACAAGGATCTTCAAGAAACAGTTCCTGTAATTCAATCCCTCATTTCGAACCTTGAGAGGATCGCGAACGGAATTGATCCTGCTTCCTTTAATAAACTTGGAAATTCTCTTTCCAACCTACTTAATCAGGCAGATAGCAAGATCAATCAGTTCGACATCAACCAACTAAACACGCTCATTGCGCAACTGGATAAATCCGCCGAGCAAATCGGCAACCTCAGCCAAAAGGCCGAGACTAAACAGCTCGTAACCAACCTGACAAACTTGTCTCGTAATCTAAATCAGATGGTTTCTAATAATGGTTACGACGTCACGGTTACGCTTATGAACTTAAGTAAGATCGCGCAAAACTTAAAGAATCTCACGAATAATATTTCAGGTTCTGCCTCAGAGTTTTTGGCTCCAGCGCCAAAAACAGTCGAACCCTTCCAAGTTAATAAATAGGCACGCTTATGAAGAGAAGAACTCTTGCTTTAGGACTTTTAACCGGGCTAGCCGGTTGCTCAATCCTCCCGGAAAGACCTCCGCTAAAGCTCTATACACTTCTTACGAATCTCAATACTCAGGACTGCAGGGCTCCGAAACGCCGTCTCTCAAGCGTGCGCATCAATTCTCCGATGATTGCATCTCCTTATGACAATACACGCTGCTATGTCTTAACCAAAGACAACCGAGTCTACAATACCGACATCAATCGGTTCTCGTCTAATCCCGGCAACCTCATCGGAGACGGCCTAAGAGAAGTCATACAGGGATGCGGCCCGTGGAATATTGTCCTGTCTCCCAATTCCATCAGTTCGCCTGCTTACCAACTAACAGTCTTTGTTTCCAAATTCTTCATTAATGCAGTTCAGAGACCGTTTACTGCTGTAGTTGAAATGGAAGTTTCTGTCGTTGCAACTGTTTCCGGAAAATTGGTTTTTCACGAAACCTACAGCCAAACACAGAACGCACCTACAGACGATATGGCGGGAGCAGTGAATGCCTATGATCTCTGTCTCGAAAATATCTTCAAGACATTAACGAACGATCTTAATAAGCAGGCTCCAAGGATGTGAAGTTAATGCACTTATTTCCGGATCAACAAATCTGACGTCAGCCCCTCTAGGCACAAGTCTTTTCCTACTCCAAAGAGGCGAGGGAAGGCCGCAGGAATTCTGGAAATGATGAACTCAATCACGCGTCGCACCTTATTAACATTTCTTGTAGGTTTCCCTTTTTACAATCCGACCGCTGCCCAAAACGCAAAAGGCAAAGAGCTTGTAATTTTTTATAGCTTCTCGAAAAACTCTAAGAGAGTCGCCACAATTTTTCAAAAGCTAGAGCACTGTGAGATCTTAGAGATTAAAACTTTGGAGCCCTATAACGCTTATGACGCTAGGGCGGACAGGAGAAAGAAAATACTTCCCCCCATCTCACCGCTGAAAATAGATTTGGATAGCTTTCGTAAGATCGTCCTGATTTTTCCTGTGTGGGGATACACGCTGGCTTTGTCTATGCAAAGCTTTCTGAAAGCATATTCACTAAACAACGAAGTTGAAATTATTTCACTAGGCGTCGGAAGGCTAGGCGGAATATATGAAGACATCCGTGGGCTCCTTCCTCACGCAAAGATCACACGCTTCACACATATTCCTAGGGCTTCGGACCTTACTGATAAAGGACTCGAGACCATGCTCTGCAATAGATCTCTGCCTCCTTCGATGCATGTCAAGCTCACAAAAGGATTAGATGTTTACCGAGAGGAGATTAAAACAAGTATTGATTTCACAAGTGCAGAATTTGCAAAGATGCTTCCGAGAACAGCCACATGGTGCAAAACACCTCAGGTAAAACCTAAGCCGCGTACAAGTACCAATCCTGCACCCGACTGTCTGAGTTTTCAAAATAATATTCTGTATTTCAATGGCCAGCCCATCGGCAAGGGCGCCTTTCATGATGCCCTTCCTCCCGCAGGAAGCGAAGTAACAATTTCGTCTTCGGACAAACACAGACAGAGACTTCACTAAAAGTTTAAGTCCTCTTGTGAGTTGCGAGTGTTATCCGCAACTCACAAAATTCGAAACGTATTATTGAATTACACCATCCCTTAACAAGAATTGAAGCGAACTTTAAGTTTTTTATTTTTTCTTTAAAACAATTAAATGCCTTTCAGTTTCCAAGAAGGGAACCTTAAGCTCGACCACTTTCTCCACACAGACTCCAGTCGGAAGCTGGTTAATTTCCTCGACTGGATACTTGCCTTTCATTGCCAACCATCGGCCATTCTCATCGATTAAGTGCTCAGTTAACGTCACGAAGCTTGCTAACGATGAGAATGCCCTGCAACTAATTAAATTAAAAGGTTTTAATGGCTGAAAATTTTCAACCCTTTCACTAAAAGCACTGACATTAGGGAGTTTCAGCTGAATAACAGCTTGTCGGACGAAAGTTATCTTCTTATTAACCGTGTCAATCAGATTAAAGTCAAACTCTTTCAAAAAAATTGACAAGGGAATGGCAGGTAATCCTCCCCCACATCCAACGTCCAAAGTCCTGCAGCCTACTTCCGTTCCGTACAACTTGAAATATGGAAGTAGTGTCAAAGAATCCAACAGATGTTTCTTAATTACATCCCCTTCATCTCTAATAGCTGTTAGGTTATAAACTTTATTCCATTTCAGTAACAGCTCAGAGAAAGAAATCAGCTTTGAAACCTCTTCCTCATCAGCCTTTATCCCGAGCCTATCCAAACCTTGGATGAGGTCTTCCCGATTTTTTTCCATATTACTCCTTCTTTCCTCTGTACCGTTTCAGATAAACGAGAAGGATAGAAATCGCCGCAGGTGTCACCCCGGAAATATTTAAAGCCTCCCCAAGTGTTCTCGGTTTGATCTTTTTCAACTTTTGAGTGATTTCAAACGACAACCCCTTTGCAGAGTCGTAATCAAAATCTTCAGGTATGACCGTCTCTATTTTTTCTAAGTTCTTCTGAACTTCGGCCTTTTGTTTATCTTCGTAGCCAGAATACTTTACTTTAGTTGTAAGCGTTTCGGCTTCTTCATCCGAAAGATAAGGAGGCGGCAGCAACGCTTCGCCGTCTTTTGTCTTCAACAATTTGAGCTTTTGATAATCTACTTCCGGTCGTTTCAACATTACATAGAGCTGAGATTCCTTTGAAAGCTCCGCACCCACGACTTCCTCTAAGCTGAATTTATCCAATACTCCCCGATTCACCCAAATACTTTTAAGGCGTTCTGTTTCTCTTGCTAATCGTTCCCTTTTTTCCTGGAAAAATTTCCAGCGCTCTTCTGATACAACCCCTAACTTATAACCAATTTCGGTGAGTCGTTCATCTGCGTTATCTTCCCTCAAGCTCAGTCTATATTCTGCACGAGAGGTAAACATACGATACGGTTCGTTCACTCCTTTAGTAATAAGATCATTCACCATCACACCGAGATAGGCTTGATCTCTGCGGAGCAGGAAGGGCTTTTCATCTCTAATTTTTAGCACGGCATTGATACCCGCCATCAAGCCTTGGGCCGCTGCCTCTTCATAGCCAGTAGTGCCATTTACCTGTCCTGCTAGGAATAAATTATCAAACTCTTTACTTTCAAGATTATCTTTTAAATGGGTCGGATCGTAGTAATCATATTCAATCGCATAACCCGGTCTAATGATGTGAACATTTTCCAAGCCCTTAATGGAATGAATAAAATTCACTTGAACGTCATAAGGCAGGCTTGTTGAAATTCCATTAGGATAATATTCATAAGTATTTACACCTTCCGGCTCTAGGAAGACATGGTGAGAAGTTTTGGAAGCAAACTTGTGAATTTTATCTTCGATAGAAGGGCAGTAACGCGGGCCAATCCCTTCAATAACACCAGTAAATAAAGGTGAACGGTCTAGACCTTTTCTAATAAAGTCATGAGTCGTTTCGTTCGTATCCGTTATCCAGCAGGGCACCTGCTGAGGATGATCATCAGGGGAACCCATGTAGGAGAAGACTGGCACCGGCTCAGAATCTCCTAATTGTTTTTCACATTTGGAAAAATCAATTGTTCTTCCATCCAATCGCGCAGGTGTTCCTGTCTTTAAACGAGCCTTCGGCAAACCTAACTCTGCTAGATTAATTCCCAAATTTACAGATGAAGGATCACCTGATCTACCGGCAAGATATGAGGTTTGTCCGATAAAAACCTTTCCGTTGAGGAAAGTCCCAGCGCATAAAATTACTGCTTTAGCTTTTATAGAGATCCCAGATCGCAAATAGACACCGGCGACTTTTTCATTTTCAAGAAGCAGAGCATCCACGGCTTCCTCAATCAAAGACAAATTATCTATTGCTTCGATTCTTGTACGCATCTGGTATTTATAAAGACGCCGATCAATTTGTGCTCTTGTAGCGCGAACTGCAGCACCTTTGGATGCATTCAAAACCCTAAATTGAATCCCCGAAAAATCCGTAGCTTTTGCAATTAAACCATCTAACGCATCGACTTCTTTAACTAAATGGCTTTTTCCAATACCTCCAATGGATGGATTGCAAGACTGCTGGCCCAAATTGTCCAAATTATGGGTTACTAAAAGCGTTTTAGCTTTCATTCTTGCGCAAGCGGCTGCCGCTTCAATACCGGCATTTCCTCCGCCAACAACAATTACTTCGTATTCATTTGGATAACAATAACTCATCTTTTTGTTCCACGTGAAACAGCTTACTTGCCAATACAAAAGCCGCTAAAGATTTTTCCTAAAAGATCGTCAGAAGAGATCTTTCCTGTGATTTCTCCTAACTCTTCAGAAGCACCTCTTAATTCTTCTGCAAATAGCTCTAATTGAGGACTATTCGATTTCAGATAAGAAGAAGCTCTCTTTAACGATTCTTTTACATTGAGTAGGTTATGGATGTGACGCTCCCGAGCCATATAGATAGACTGATTTTCTGAAAAACCAGCTAATTTCAACAGTTCAGATTTCAATTCCTGCATCCCTTTTCCGGTCACAGCAGAAGTTTCAATGATCGTTCCACGTGAAACATCTTTTGTGTTTGGAATATAGGATGGTACAAGGTCGACTTTATTCAAAACTGTAATGATAGAAACATCTTTTCCTTTAGTCATATCTAGGGCAGTTTGCATTGAATCTTTATTCTTATTTTGCTGATTTCTAATGTCCCTTATTTCTAAGATAACGTCGGCCCTTGATATTTCCAGCTTAGTCCTTTCAATACCAATCTGTTCAATTCGATCTTCTGTTTCACGAATACCAGCTGTGTCTACAAAGTGGAAAGGAACGCCGGAAATAATTAAATCGGTTTGAATCTTGTCTCTGGTCGTGCCTGCAATGTCAGATACAATAGCTATTTCTTCGCCTGCTAAATAGTTCAAAAGACTGGATTTTCCAACATTGGTCTCGCCAACGAGAGCAACTCTTAGACCGTCTCTCAAGATCTCACCCTGACGAGCTGAATTTAGAACGGTTTCTAATCTCTTTTGAATATCCTCTAATTTTTCCTGACTTTGATATTCAGACAAGAAGTCAATCTCTTCTTCAGGAAAATCTAAAATAGCTTCAACTTCAACTCGAAGATTAATTAACGCATCGTTTAATGCATTAACTTTATTTGAAAAATCTCCCGTTAAGGAGCGAGAAGCTGCCTTAGCTGCATTCCGAGAGTTAGCCTCGATAAGATCCGCGACAGCTTCAGCCTGGACTAAATCGATTTTCCCATTTAAAAAAGCCCGTTCCGTAAACTCACCGGGGAGGGCCTGTCTTAACCCAAACTCTTTTCCGAGAATAAGTACTTCCTGGACAATCCAGTTAAGAAGAACTCTGCCGCCATGAACTTGCAGTTCTAGGACAGATTCTCCGGTATAGGAAAAAGGTGCCCGAAAATAGATAACAATTCCGGTGTCCAATATTTGCCCCTGTGTGTCTCGGATAGGAAGTAATTCTGCGTAGCGAGGTTTGATTTCTTTTCCCGGAAACATCTTCTGGAAAAGAGCTTTGACATCTTCTTCCTCGCCGGAAATTCTAACGATACCAACACCAGCGTTTCCGTTTCCGGTCGCTATTGCTATGATTGGTGAAGTTTTCACTAAAGACATTTAGATACCTAAGAATGAGTTTGAAGCAGAATAACAACGAATTGTCTCGTCTGGTCGGAGCCGCAATCGCTGTCCTAATCGCACTCCCGATCGCTGCCTGGGTAGGCAGCTTCATCGGTGACTCTTACACTGCCCGAGCAACGGCCTACATTTTAATCCTTGCATGGTCCGTGCTCGGTGCAGGAATACTTTGTTTCATTACCCGAAATTCGACCAAACCGGTAACTCCTTTCTCCTTGACTCTGTGGATCATCAGTGTTTGGGTTTGGCCGATCCTGCTTTTAGTTTATTGGCAAAAAAAATAAAGCCAAAAAAATTCGGGTCCGACTCAGAAAGAGAAGGACCCGATTTTCTTATTAGTTAGACTGCCGTTTTATTCTGTCGGCCTCTATTTGTTTGTTCACAACATATTGCTGAATGATCGACAAGATATTGTTGACCAGCCAGTAAAGGACCAAACCGGAAGCAAAGAAGATAAACATAATACCGAAGACAAACGGCATAATGGCCATCATTTTTGCCTGGACAGGATCAGGCGGAGTCGGGTTCAGTTTGAATTGAATGACCATCGTGATGATCATAAGAACCGGAAGAATGAACCAAGGATCGGGAGCTGCCAAGTCAGTAACCCAGAAGATCCAAGGAGCGTCTCTCAGCTCAACGGAAGCCAGAAGCACCCAGTACAAGGCTAAGAAAACCGGAAGCTGTAACGCAATCGGAAGGCAGCCGCCGACAGGATTGATTTTCTCTGTCTTGTACATCTCCATCATTGCCATGTTAAGGCGCTGCTTATCGTCGCCATATTTCTCTTTAAGCGCTTTCATACGCGGACCGAGATCTTTCATCTTGGCCATAGAGCGGTAGCCGGCCAGGGAGAGCGGATAGAGAATGGCTTTAACGATACAGGTCAGCAGAACAATAGCCCAGCCCCAATTACCGACAATTCCGTATAGGAAGGAAAGGAGCCAGTAAATCGGTTTAGCCAGGAAAGTAAGCCAGCCGTAGTCCACAACTAAGGACAATCCTGGAGCAATGGCATCCAGACGGGTCTGATCCTGAGGACCGGAGTAAAGCGTAGCTTCAATTGTCTTGGAGGAGTTAGGAGCAATCGTATCCATCTGCTGGATGCTGCCTACGGCATAAAGCTTCTCACCTACCGTATTCGTGTAGTTTTCACGTTCTACGCCCTGTGTCGGAACCCAAGCAGAGACGAAGTAGTGCTGAATCATAGCAATCCAGCCGTTATCTGCTTTAGCCTGGAAGTCTTTATCACCGTCGGCGATATCTGAGAAACTAACCTTCTGGAACTTATCCTTATCGGTGTAAACAGCTGCACCGGTATAGGCATTGACCATGGTACTTTCGCCTTCAGGTTTTTCCCCGTCGCGAGTCAGCTGATAGTAAACAGACGGCTTGATCTCGGATGCCGTGTTGTTAACCACTTCATGGGAGACTTTAATGCCGTAATGACCGCGTTCGAAAGTAAAGCTCTTAATAACTTTGACACCGCCGGATTCGCCTTCAAACTTAACAGTGAGACTGTCCTGTCCGTCAGCCATCTTAAGCGGGCCCGGGACCAATTTAAATTGCGTCTTGTGTGTCGGGTAAGGACCGCCGATTAAACCGGTCTGCGCTAAATAAGTTCTTCCTTTTTGTTCCGTAAAAAGAACTACATCAGCAGGCGTTTCGGCCTTGTTTCCGAGAATCATACCGACAAGACCGGTATCCGTCCAAGGAATGGTCTGTTTTTCTTTTCGAAGTTCAGAACCGATGATAACGGCACCTTCCGGATCAAAGGAAAGCTTTAGGAGGTCTGTTTCAACCTGAATCGGTTCAACCTTCACTGCTGTTTTAGCTTCAGCAGGCAGAGATGCTGTCTGCGACTGGCTCGGAAGGGCTGCCTCATTCTTAGGTGCTTCCGTCGTCGCAACCTGCTGGGTTTCAGCCCCGAAGAAAGACGGGCGGCCGTTGTAGACTTCCCAACGGTCGTACAGCATAAAGGCGGAAAGACCGAAAAGAATCCATAGGAGGGCTCTTTGAATATCACTTCCCATGATTTGATTTCTCTAATTTAGATTGAAAAAAATACGCCTGAGATTCCTGATCCGAACAATCCCGGCACCAACAATTCCATTTGAATTTGTTAGGAACTTCGTCAATTCCGCTTCCCCCGAAGGGATTGCAGCGGAGGATCCGAAAAAACGTAAGCCAAACTCCTCGGATGGCACCGAATCGCTGTATGGATGTGTAGGAATATTGAGAACAGGTAGGAAGAAACCGACAGTTGTGGCCAACCCAAGGCGAAAAAAGAAACTGGTAACCCCTGATCATGAAAAGACAGAGATTTTTAATCATCTTTTTTTCCTTGATCAAGAACCTGAATTCTTGCTTCTAACTGGCTCAGCAGTCGGTTCGCATCCTCCGACAATTCTTTTTTAAGAGAGTTTAGACGGGCACCTTCAGCAGGCACCGGAACTTTCTTTTTTAAGCGGAGAACGAATGTTCGGCTTTGGAGTGCGAAAGGGGACTCAGCGGGATGAGTAAGAACCGAGTGCCTTATGGCTTCCCTCAATATTCTTTTCACCAGATTTCGGTCTACTGAACGTTTAGAAAGATGTTTTCCGACGGTAAGACCGAATCTTGAGGAGACTTTTCCTTGGGCAAGGACTGCCTTCAACTCGAACCATTGTCCAGAAAGTCTAACGACCCCTTTCCCTCTTGCTTTTAAAACGGTCAAAAAATCCTGGGACTTTTTGATTTTTGTTTTTTGAGGAAAAGAATTAGCCCGGCCCCCTAACGCCATCGTTAATTTAAATAATCCTTAAGGATTAAAGAGCTAAAACGTGACGTCCTTTGCGACGACGAGCAGCAAGCACCTTACGGCCGCCGCGTGTACGGCTGCGAACGAGGAAACCGTGTGTACGGGCACGTTTAACCTTAGAAGGCTGGTATGTACGTTTTGTTGCCATTTTTATTCCTTTTAAATCGGCCAGGCGAACGGCCGCAAAAACTAAAATTACTAATGCTTTTAGGGGACCGATCCCCTAATTTGAGAAACCACATATTAGACTTCATTAGAACGTAACTTGTCAAATTAAAAGAAATTATTTTGTTACGGCTTTTTATGAAGCCCCCGCTTTTGAGCGCTCTTCTTATTAGCAAGAGGATTTGTCTCGAAAATTAAGCAATCGCGGCTTAAGGCGTTTTAGACGGTGTTTAGCGCCTTTTTATTTGTACCTGCTATACCCCTATTATCTTAGTAGGAGATAACGCCAAATAAGGTACAATGATCGTTTAGTTTGAAAATAGACTTAGAGTCGACAAGTTATTCTCGGAAACTTAAATGCATGAAGTTTGGAAGTCGGTGTTAGCCTTTCTCAAGAATACTATTCCTGAAGAAGTCTTTGTTCCGTGGTTTGGAAAGGTTGAATTCACTGAGGACAGCGAGCCTGACGTTATTAATATTAGAGTACCTTCTGTTCCTCATAGTAAATTCATCAAAGCGCAGTATGAAAAAGATATTGAGAACAAAGCCTCCGAAATCTGCGGCCGTAAGATAAAACTTAAAATAACGGTGAAAGATCCTAACAAAGGCGCGATGATTTCCGAGCCTTTGCAGGGCCTACCAAGTACTCTCACGGAAGAGGAAAAAGCTCCGAGGTCTATCGATGAGATTGCCACCAAATGCGGCCTCCACTCCGGTCTGACTTTTGATACTTTTGTCATTGGAAACGCCAATCGCGTCGCAAGAAGTTCGGCAATGTTAGTTGCAGAATTTCCGGGCGAGCGCTGCAATCCTTTATTTATTTACGGCGGTGTAGGTTTAGGAAAAACTCACTTGATGCACGCAGTCGGCCGAAAGATCCTTGAGGATAATCCGAACACCAATCTGCTTTGCATCTCAGCGAACCGCTTTATTAATGAAGTCGTTTCTCTGTCTGCTGGCGGTCGTTACTCTGACGAGAAGATTCAAAAGTTTGACAATAAATACAGAAATCTCGATGCTCTCCTGATCGACGACGTTCAGTTTTTATGCAAACGCGGCGGAACGCAGCAGCGGCTTTTTAATATCTTTGAAGCGCTGCTTCCAAAAAATAAGCAGATTATTTTGACCTGCGATACCTATGCTCGCCAGTTATCGGACTTTGATGAGCGTTTGATTTCAAGATTCGGGGCCGGTTTATCCGTCTCTATTGAGCCGGCAGAGTTTGAATTAAGGGCCGCGATTCTTTTACAGAAAGCCAAGCAGCAGGGTGTCAGACTACCCTTAGAGGTTGCTTACCTTATTGCTACTCGCTTAAACACGAACATTAGAGAGCTCGAGGGAGCGCTTAATAGCGTGATTATGCGTGCAGAAGTCTTTAAAAAACCTATTACCGAAGAACTTGCCAAAGAGGCCCTGCAGGGAATTACGGGAACAGGACGTATCTCAATTGAAAATATTCAGCAGTCCACTGCTGAGCATTTCAATATCAAAATCGCAGACATGCATTCGAAGAGAAGGGTGGCAAATGTCGCTTACGCTCGACAAATAGCGATGTATCTCGCAAAAGAACTGACTCAAAAGAGCCTTATTGAGATCGGATACGCATTCGGCGGCAGGGACCACGCTACCGTTCTATACGCCGTTAAGAAAATCACAAAGGAACGTGCTCAGAACCAAGAGCTGAATCACACTCTTCATTTGATTGAACAAGATTTAAAAAATTGGAACTAACGGAGATCGACAATGGATGAAACTAAGTTAGAAAACGGACCTGCTGCCGTAAATGAAGGCATGGATAAGACGGTCGGAACCTCTGTATTCATTAACTCCAAAAAAGAAAATATTTTTAAGCCTATTCAAGCTGTAAGCGGTGTCGTCCAGAGAAAACAGCCCTTGCCTGTCCTTTCGAACATTCTGTTTGTTCAAAAAGGAAAGCAAGTAACATTAGTCGCCAATGACCTTGATCTCCAAATTTTGACCGTTGCGGAAATAGGCGAAGAAAATTCAGAAATGTCCACGACGATTTCAGCAAGAAAACTGACGGATATTCTGGCGACGCTTCCCGACACCAATCCGCTTTCTTTCTCAAAGAAAGGTGATCACGTCGTCCTCAGTTCCGGCAAAAGTAAGTTCGAACTTCAGACGATCAGCGCAGAAGAGTTC
>USHK01000004.1 GCA_900554375.1 uncultured Sutterella sp. | reverse complement strand
CGGACAAGACAAGCCGGTAACGGTTCAGAAACAGCTTTCCGAACTGACGCAGCTTCGAGGTCTTTTGCCGATGTGCTTATCCAATACGGGCGGTATATTGTGGCATGAGGCTGGGGACGAGGCGGTCCGAGCCGGTATTGCAATGTACGGAGTTAGCCCCGACGGAAATGTTTCCTCGGCTAGTTTAGGTATCGAACCCGTGATGACACTGGAGAGCGAAATTATTGCATTCCAAGATCTTCAGCCGGGCGAGGCATGCGGATACGGGTCAAAGTTTATTGCTCATCGACCGACGAAACTTGCGGTGGTTGCCTGCGGGTATGCAGACGGTTATCCGCGAAAAGATAATCCGCATCGCGAAGTGGTTGTAGAAGGGAAAAGGGTGCCGGTCATTGACAACGTTTCCATGGATATGCTGACAATCGATGTTACTGATCAGCCGAAAGCCCGATTAGGTTCCAAAGTGGAAATTTGGGGAAAAGAACTTCCTGTCAATGAGGTTGCAAAAGGCTTCGGTACGATCGGCTACGAGCTTCTTTGCGATGTCAACCAGCGCGTTCCTCGTGTCCTGATCAAATAACGAATCTTGTTATCAGAGAAATCAAAAGCATGATGAGTACGAAGTACAGCATGCTTCGGACGAGCGTCGCTCCGATTTTCACAGCATAAATGGCACCTAGGCGGTTGCCTAAGATGCTGGCAGCCGCACAGGGAAGGGCTAGGGAGTAATAAAGCGTTCCGGCCGAAGCAAAGGTTGTTACTGCGCCTAAGTTTGCGGCGATATTAAAGGCTTTCGCCGTCCCCGAAGCCTTTACCAGACCGGCTCTGAGCAAAAGATGGATTCCGATCAGGAAAAAACTTCCGGCGCCGGGCCCGAAAAATCCCTCATAGAATCCGACGGAGAGCCCGATCACGGAAATCCTCCACCACAGACCTTGCTTCGGCAGTTCTTCTTCCGTTAGTTTTAGAGAGCCGCAGAGGAGCGATAGGAGAATTGCAACCGGCAGCAGGAAAATCATAATGATGGTCATCTTCTCATTGGAAATGAGAAGAGTTGTTGCCGAAGCTGCAACCGCTCCTAAGTATGACGTAATTACACCTAAAAGAACCACTTCTTTGATAACAGCGCCTCTTTTCCAGAAGGTGATTAATGCTGTGATTGAACCAAGGCTGGAGGCAAGTTTTCCTGTTCCGAGTGTGTAATGAGCCGGTACGCCCATTAACAAAAGAACCGGCAATGTAATTAGACCACCGCCCCCGGCGATCGCATCAACAAATCCTGCAATAAAGAACACGACAAAACAGATAAGGATGACAGTAAGTGAGATGTCCATGGCAGGTCAGAGGCTGATGTTATTAGTGAGTAAAGAAATTATGCACTGAAGGAATGTGAAAAGCTAAAAGTTTCCTAGGTAAAAATCCTCAGGGAGCGGCTCAGACTCTCGCGGGATAATTAAAAGCGGTTTTTCCCGGACTTTGTATGCGATTTCGATCTCTTTTGTTTTTAATTTCGGCGGCTGCCGTAACCATTCCCTGTCTGGTCATGGGATGGTTCCAATATACGGCAGTCGAAAGAGAATTCGCGGAAGACGATCGGACGAGAACCGAAATTTCACTCTTGGTTTCAGAGCGTCTTGAAGCAAAAGTAGATAACGCAGTTTCGTTGGTTACTGCAGCTGCGGAAGTTCTTAAATCGGAATCTGACGAGTCCTCAGAAAAATTAAGCCGTATCCTGGAAGAACTTCGAAAGGCTTCGCCGGACATTCTTAATATGCATTTCGATGATCCGTCCGCCGTAAGTGTTGCGTTTTCTCCGGAGAGAAACAAGCGAGGGGAATCGAATATCGGTGTTTCACACAAAGATCGGGCCCATTGGCTGAACCCCCGCGTCAGCGAGGGCATATCGGTTTCCGGTTTAGTTCAGGCCGTTGGAGCTTCCGATCGGAAGATTGTGAACATTACTAAGCCGATTTATTCAGACGGACGGTTCATTGGCTTGGCGGTTGCGGCTTTAGACCTGGAACAAATTGCCTCCCAAGTATTAAAAGGGTTGGCAAGCGACGCTTACCAAATTGGAATTTTCGGAAGGAACGGGGAGGTCATTTTTTCCTCCGGGAAGTCTGTCAAACTTCATAATTTAACAATAGAGGAGAGAACTCATCGCAGTTTTACTTTCTCTAGTGCCGAGTACTATGGCTATGTCCGACCGCTAGCCGTTACGGATTGGTCCGTCGGTGTATTTACAAGAACAGTTGATCGAAAAACGGTTTTGCTTCAGCTGTTTACCCGAAATGTTTTTGTATGGCTCGCTACTTTCTTAGCGGCTATTGTGTTCGGCTTATTGGCTTCCTTGTCCGTTGCCCGTGCAGTTGAAAAGCTGACGCGTCAGATCACCGCCGCCAGAATTCTTCCCGACAGAAGCGAAAAAATTAAATCTCCCAGAGAGCTTGTTCAGCTGCAGCGAACCTACGGTCGGATGCAGGAAAGACTATTAACAGCTCAGACACGTCTAAAGGAGTTGAATTCCTCGCTTGAGGCTAAGGTGAAGGCTCAGGTTGAAACAATTCAGCGGCATGAAGCACTTTTGACTTCTCTCTTCTCAGATATGAATGAAGGGATTGTCTTGTTTAACCAAAAGCTGGAAATGCGTTTTCGTAATCCTTCGGCTGTCCATCTGCTTAACTTGTCGGAGAACGAAGCACGGAAACGCTTTTTAGCTCTAGTAAAAGAAATGCATCAGAGTCCTGATAAGCATCTTTTCATTCATTCCGGACCTTATGATTTGGAACTGCGTATGTTTGAGAGCGGGACCAAAGATGTGTTCTGTGTAATCGCTCGCGATGCGACTTCAGACGTTCAAATTGACCGATTAAAAGATGAACTGATCGGGATCGCGGCTCATGAACTTAAAACACCGCTTGCAGGAATCCGCATGGCTGCTGAGTGTCTTAAAAAAACTGTTAAGGATCCGGAAAGCAAGGAAACAGCGGGAGAGTTGCTCGAAAGCGCAGATGAGATGAAAAGCATGATTTCGCGCTGGCTCGATGTGGCGAAGCTTCAGACCGGATCTTATGAAATTAAGCCCGAGTTTTGCCTTATCCAGCCGATGATCAGAAAAGTTCTCAAGCATTTCTCCGTCCTGAGAGATTTCCAGTGTTCCGTAGAAATATCCCCTGATGCCGCTGCGGCCAATGTAGATAAGCAAGCCTTTGTGCAGATCATTCAGAATCTTCTCTCCAATGCTTATAAATATCGAAAAGAAGGCAGTATCTGTCGAGTGAAAATTAAAACCAGGAAGTCAGGGGATTTCATGGAACTTATGGTGGAAGATGAAGGAATAGGGATCCCGGACTCGGCTCTTGATAAGATCTTCGATCGGTTCTATCAAGTCCGAATGGATTCAGCCAGAAAAATCGGCGGAACCGGTTTGGGTCTATACATTACAAAGGAATTGGTGCTTTTGCATAAAGGAAAGATTTCGGTGGCCAGTAAATTGGACGAAGGAACCTTGTTTACGCTTGAGCTTCCGGCCCTTCCGACAGAGATAACGGACGAGGAAGAAAAATGACTGAAAGAGTGACGATTTTGATTGTTGATGATGAGAGCAAAATCCGCAGGCTGCTTTCTCGTTCTCTGGAAGCCGAAGGATTTGACGTTGCGGTTGCCGATTCTGCGATGAGCGCTTCAGAATACTTAAAGAATGGCCATTGCGATCTCATCATATTGGATTACATGATGCCGGAGAAAGACGGTATGGCTTTTTTAGCGGAATTGAGGAAGAAATCTTCTATTCCCGTCATCATGCTCTCGGCGCGAGAAGAAATTGCAAAGAAAACGCAGGCTCTGGAACTCGGAGCTGACGATTATGTCGTGAAGCCTTTTTCTATCGAAGAGATGGCGGCAAGAATTCGCGCCATCCTGAGGCGTTCGGCGCCCGTCAGGAACGGAGCGGCGCCGGCAGCTCCGGCAGTGAACGGTGCGCTCGTCATGGATCCCGACAAACGTACCTGCCGATACAAGGATCAAGAAATTAAGCTTGCCGATACCGAGTATCGTTTGCTGTTCATATTAGTTAAACGTCCCGGTACTATCTTTACGCATGAAGATTTGCTGAGGCGGGTGTGGGGTCCGGAATATATCGGCGAACTTAACTACCTACGGGTTTCTCTTTCCCGAGTCAGAAAAAAATTAACGGCAGCCGGTTTTCCCGGGTCGGCGATTTCTTCCTATTCTGGAATCGGTTATTACATTGAAGACTTATCTGAAGAAGATTTGTAATGTTTTTGTAATCTTTTCGGAATTTTTTTGGCGGCGCTGAAAGTTTATTTTTAGAAAATAACAGTCATAGACCACCTCAACCTATAGCAAGAGGAAAATTATGACAACCTCCGCTCTGAAACGCCGCTCGTTTCTTCAAGGATCTCTGCTCGCTGCAGCAGTTATCGGCTCGGCTTCCTCGGTTGCAGCTGAAACTGTTAAACCCAAATTCGATGAAAGCTTCGACGTTATCGTAGTAGGCAGCGGCATTGCCGGAACGATGGCAGCCCTGTCCGCCGCAGATAAAGGCGCTAATGTTTTAATGATTGAAAAGATGAGCCGTCTTGGCGGTACGTCCCGCATCAGCGGTTTGAACTTTGCCTGCGTCGGATCGCCGGCACAAAAAGCCAAAGGTATTAAAGACACTCCTGAACAGCTGGCTTCCGATATGTATAAAGTTTCCGGCAATATGGGCGATTATGAAAAGGCCCTCGAAATGGCCAAAAACACGGCTCGGGCCGAAGCTTTTATGACACAGCGCGGTGTGAAATGGGACGGCCGTCTTCTGAAACTAGGCGGTCACTCGCAGCCTCGCGTTCTCGTCTCAGAAGGTGACGGCGCCGGTTTGCTGAATGCCCTCTGGACGTACATGAAGGGGCTAAAAAATGTCACTGTGCGCACGCACGTGAAGGCTGATGAGGTTCTTTTTAATGATAAAGGCGAAGCTGTCGGCGTTAAGGTACGAGAAAAATACTTCTTTGATACGCCTGAAACAGACGACAACGAAAATAAGACCGGAGTGGAAAAATGCATCGAGGCGAAGAAAGGAGTGATCTTCGCAACCGGCGGTTACGCTAGGGATAAAGCGTTCCGCTCTTCGGAAGTTCCCTTCTTAGCAGGCGTTGCAACTACCACAAATCCCGGCGCAACAGCGGGCGCCTTAAAGATTTTGGTAAATGCGGGCGCCCAGCCCATGCATCTGTCTCTTTTCCGGTTTGCTTATCCGCTTCCGACAGAAGATATGATCTGGGGAATGATGGTCGATCCTGCAACCGGACGCCGCTTTATCAATGAAGGTTTGACCCGCAATGCTCTTGCACAGGCTGTTCTTCTGAAGAGGCTGCAGAACGGCGACAAGAAGCCGTTTATCATCTATGACGAAAAGGCTTTGGGTAAATTCCATAATCTAAACCGCGTGCAGCGCAGTCTCAACGGACTGAACGGTATTGACGGAACAATGGTTAAGTATGACAACTTAAGCGAGCTTTGCAAGGCTTTTGGTGCCGATCCGAAGGTCGTCGAAGAAGAGCTTGTGAAGTACAACACCATGATATCCGAAGGCAAAGACGGCCAGTTCGATAAACCCCTGGAACGCTCCGGCAGGAAGGTTGAAGCCTTGGATCTGAAAGGACCGCTCTTTGCGATGGTCATTAACCCCAGATTGAATTACACGCCCGGCGGCATCCGCACGGATCTGAAGGGCAGAGCGATTGCGCTGAAAGACGGTAAGCCGATAGAGGGTTTGTATGTCGTCGGGGAAGCCAGCGGCGGACTGCATGGTCAGGAACGTATGACCGGATGTTCGATGCCCGAATGTGCTGTCTTCGGCATGATTGCCGGTGAAAGTGCAGCTCAACGCAAAAGTATCTAGGAGCCAGCCATGAACCTTATTTTTAAAGCCGCACTCTTAATTTGTTCTTCCGTCTTTGCAGTGTCCGTTCAGGCCGGTATGCCTCAGTCTAGCAAACATGCTCAGCGCGGCGTGAACTGCACGCAGTGCCATACTACGGGCAAATTTGAACCTGTGGAAGCTAAACAGTGTCAGACTTGTCATAACCCGGATGAACTGGCTAAGAAAACCGATCGCCTCAATTACATCTCACGCATGAAAAATCCGAAAACCGGTGAAATTAAAGAACACCTTGCCCGTATCAATCCTCATGACAGCTATCACTTCGGCAAGACTGAGGACTGTACCGACTGCCATCGTGAGCATCGTCCGAGTGTTAATGACTGCGCAACCTGCCACGACGTTAAAGCTTGGAACATGAAAGAGCCCAAGTAGAAAAGAATCCCTCCTTGGTCTCCATCGGAGACCAAAAGAGCCCGGCTATGTACCTTCGCCGAGCTCTTTTTTTGAAAGCTATAAATTATTGAG
Organism: uncultured Sutterella sp.; assembly: GCA_900554375.1. Lineage (GTDB taxonomy): Bacteria > Pseudomonadota > Gammaproteobacteria > Burkholderiales > Burkholderiaceae_F > Parasutterella. Next base: position 9,531 of record USHK01000004.1, on the reverse strand, counting down.
GACGCTTCGGATCCGTTCCCATAGCTGCTGCATCGATATTCGGTTCAACGAACAGCGCAGCGACTTCCTCAGGTGTGTAAACCTGTTTGCGATTGCAGAAGCGGCAGTTTACTTCGATTTTGCCTTCGGCCTTGAGAATGTCTTCACATTCCTGTTTGCCTAGCTGTAGGAGCATGCTGTCTGTTTTATCACGAGAGCAGTTGCATTCGAAAGTGATATCGGTTTCTGCGACAGGAACGAGTTTTTCCTGCCAGAAGAGACGGTGAAGTACTTCGGTGGCAGGAACATTGAGCAGTTCATCCGCTTTAACGGTGTGGGCAAGCTGAAGGATTCTGCCCCATGCATCAGGATCGGAGATCTCCGTGACGTTCCCGCCGACAGAGGGCATCTTCTGAATGACGAGACCGCCGATCTTCTTACTGTCGGCTGCAAGGTAAAGCTTAGTTTCAAGCTGTTCGCTCTTGGCCATGTAGTTCTCGAGGTTTTCAGCGACGGAGTTGCTCTCGAGGGGAACAATGCCTTGATAGGGCTGAACGCCGGGTCTGCGGTCTTTCGGATCAAGAATCAGGGCGCAGAGACCTTTGCCGTCCTTATTGATCAGTTCCTGCAAGTCCATATCAGGCTTAATATCGGCGCCCTCACGGATTTCCGCCATGGCACGAACGCTCATCGGGTTTCGGACCTCGGCATAGATGAACGCAATAGGGCCGGAGCCCTTTACCTGGAGAATCAGGCTGCCTTCAAATTTGATGGTGCTCGAAAGAAGCAGCGCACCGGCAGTGAACTGTCCGAGTAAAGCGGCCACGTTTTCCGGATAGTGATGAAACTGAATCATCTCTTGCCATTCTTCGGCCATTTGTACGCAGGCACCGCGAACCGGCGCACCCTCGAACAAGAATTTGATCATGCGGTTGTTAAGATTTTCTTTTTTATTTTCTGTCATAGATTGATATGGTTACCTAAACTTATACATGTTTTCACTAACTCGTGAATTTTAGTATTTCGCTGGCTCCCGGTACACCTCGGCAGTGTTCAAAACGGACAAAGAGCAAAGCGTCTCACTGATAGTAAGGGCTGTTGATGAAACAAATTAAACGCGCAGATCTGCACATGCATTCGACGTTCTCGGATGGCGTAGAAGAACCCGAAGAATTGGTTATTCGAGCCAAAAACAACGGCGTTGAGCTGATTTCATTGACCGACCATGATGAGACCGGAGGACTGGAACGCATGAAAGCGGCAGCCGTTCAAAACGGTCTTGAGTTTGTGAACGGCGTGGAAATTAGTGCCGACTACGGAGATGTCTCTATCCATGTGGTCGGGTTGGACTTTGATTCCGAAGATGAAATGCTTCAGGCTTTGCTTGAACGCATACGTGTAAACCGTTTCGAGAGAGCCGTACAGATGGCAGAAAAATTAGAAAAACTCGGGATGAAAGGAGTCTGGGAAGGGGTGCTTAAAATCGTGACGAATCCCAGACTGATCGGAAGGCCCCATTTTGCTGCGTGGCTCGCTCAAAACGGTTACGTCTCGGACTACAACGCGGCCTTTTCGAAATATCTCTCGCGCGGGAAGCCCGGTTATGTGGAGCGTGCTAAAACTTCCATTTACGAGGCAACCACGGCGATTCTCAAAGCAAAAGGCATTCCCGTTCTGGCTCACCCGGGTCGATACAAGCTTAATGAATGGGAATTCGACAGCATGTTCAAGGAGTTTACCGAAGCGGGAGGCCGCGCGATTGAGGTGACGACGGGAAGCCATACTCCGGGACAGAATTTGCTTTTTTGTGACTTCGCTCAGTCGAGAAATCTTTGGGCCTCCACCGGCAGTGACTTCCACCGTCCGATGAACCGCTGCGAGCCCGGCCTTCAAGGCGATTTACCGAGAACCGTTGAGCCCGTTTGGAATCATTTTCGCGCGGCGTGAACCGCACACCTATACAATATTGACCTAAAAATCAGGCGGTTTCTCTCCGCCCGAATTCATATATATATAGAAAAGGTCAAAGTAATGGGATACATATTGCAAGTGATGCCTGAGAGTCCTCAGCCTCATCGCATCGAACAAGCAGCCAAACTTCTCTCGAAAGGGCAGGTTGCAGCCGTTGCAACGGACACCCGTTTTTCGCTCGTCTGCAGGTTGGACGACAAAGAAGCGCTAGACAAAATCCGTCTGATTCGTCAGTTAAGCGAGAAGAAGCACTTCACTCTTTTGTGCGACTCTCTGTCTCAAATGAGTAAGTTGGCCAGAGTCAACAATACCGGCTACAGAATGGCGAAAAGCGTGACGCCGGGGCCTTACACTTTCATCTTAGAAGCTACGAAAGAAGTGCCCCGCCGTCTGTCACATCCTTCTAAAAAGACAATCGGTCTTAGAGTGCCTTCCAATAAAGCACTTCATGCTTTGTTAGAAAAAATCGGAGAACCGCTTGTAGGCACGACAGTAATCATGCCGGGCGAAGAAGAACCGCTTTCCTCCGCTTGGGAGATCCAGGATCGAATCGGAGATCAGCTTGCTTTCATTTTGGATGACGGATCGACAGTGATCGGAGATACCACGGTAGTTGATCTCTCCGGAGATGAGCCGGAAGTCATTCGCGAAGGCTTAGGCTCGGTGGCCGCGCTCGGCCTTCAATGAAGCTCATTCCTAATCCACACCTTAAAGATGCATATGGACATTTCTTCGATTGTTCAGACGATCGCGGTTTACGCGATCCCTTTAATTTTTGCAATCACGATCCACGAGACCGCGCACGGATATGTCGCCAAACTTTGCGGCGACCAAACGGCCTATATGCTCGGGCGTTTGACACTAAACCCGATCAAACATATTGATCCGGTCGGTACAATCCTTGTGCCCGGTGCGCTTCTGATCGGAAGCGCCTTAACCGGTATGAGCGGCATCGTGTTCGGCTGGGCAAAACCCGTTCCGATTAATTTCCGCAATTTACGCAACGCGAAAACGGACATGATTTGGGTTGCCGCGGCGGGACCCGGCGCCAACTTGGCTCAGGCCGTCCTCTGGGCCATCGCCCTCAAGATTTTGATCTCTATGGGCATCTACGAAGACTTCTTCGTGAAGATGTGTATTGCCGGCGTAAGCTGTAACATTGTCCTGATGGCCCTGAACCTGATTCCTATTCCTCCTCTGGACGGCGGCCGCATCGTTACCGGTCTTTTGCCTCCAGGGTTGGCCTGGCAGTATTCGAGAATCGAACCCTACGGTATGTGGATTCTGTTTGCGCTGATCCTTACCGGAACGCTTTCGTTCTTTATGCGTCCGTTCATGAGAATGGGACAGATGATCGTTCAATGGTTCATTTAAGGAGTGAGTTAGCATTATGAGAGCACCTTACATTCCGTCAGAGCATGCCGTTAAAGGACTAAATGCCGAACCTTCAGCTTGGATCAAACGTTTTTGTCCGCTTTTTTCTCCTAATGCGAAAGTGCTGGATATGGCCTGCGGCGCGGGCCGAAATACACGTCTATTGGCCTCTTTCGGGAACCAAGTGACGGGTTTGGATATCGATGAGCGCTGCAGAAGCTATATTGAAGCGATTCCGGGGGCGACCTTTATGCAGGCGGATTTGGAAGGCTCCCCGTGGCCATTCGAAGACGAAGTATTTGACGTCATCGTAGTGAGTTTTTATCTCGAAAGGTCGCTTTTTCCCCATTTAGTTAAATCCCTGAAGGAAGGCGGATATCTCATCTATGAAACGTTCATGCTGCCTTTTGAAGGATTTGACGGCAATCGTGCTAAGAGTCCCGATTTTGTTCTGAAGCCTTTAGAGCTCATCGACACCTTCCGCGACTCTATGGAAGTGTTTGCATATGAAGAGTCTCTCATCGAAAAAGGGGACTGCTTCCAGAGGTTTTTAGCGAGGAAGCCGATTGCGGGAAAGAATGTTCCGGTAATTCTTCCGATCGCATAATCCTCAGTGAAATCAATAGTTATCGAGCGCCGTAAGGCGCTCGAACTTCTTTACAATAAATTCAGTAAACCAACCTAGGATCTCACCATCAAGGAGTGACTGATAATGATTAAAGGCAGTATTGTTGCTTTGGTTTCGCCGATGTTTGAAGACGGTACCATTGACTATGACTCTTACCGAAACCTCATCGAAATGCATATCGCCGCGGGCACCAACGCTATCGTTGCAGTCGGCACAACCGGCGAAAGCCCGACGGTTGATTATGACGAACACAATGAACTGGTTCGGGTTGCCGTAGAAACGGCTGCGGGCCGCATTCCGGTGATTGCAGGTACGGGTTCAAACTCCACGAGAGAAGCGATTGAACTTTCTGCTTATGCCGCTTCTGTCGGCGCTGATGCGACACTTCAAGTTGTTCCTTATTACAACAAACCTACCCAAGAAGGGCTTTACCAGCATTTCAAAGCGATTTCAGAAGCCGTAGACATTCCTATCATTTTGTACAACGTTCCCGGAAGAACTGTTGCCGATTTGAAGAATGACACGGTGCTTCGTCTGCTTGAGCTGCCGAACGTCATCGGTCTGAAAGATGCAACCGGCGACTTAGGCCGGGCATCCGAACTCTTAAGCCGTCTTCCGAAGGATCGCGAGTTTGCTATTTACAGCGGCAACGATGATTCCGCCCTGGCTCTGATGCTGATGGGAGGCGCCGGCGTGATTTCCGTAACGGCCAACGTTGCGCCGGAGCTTATGAGCCGTATGTGCGCCATGGCTTTGTCTAATGACATCATAGGTGCTCGTGAAATCAACGATCGTCTGATGCCGCTTCATAAAGAACTCTTTTGTGAGCCTAACCCGATTGTTCCGAAATGGGCTCTTCACAGAATGGGGTTGATTCCTCCCGGAATCAGGCTTCCTCTAACACCGCTTTCACCCTCAAAGCATGAGCAAGTGGAACGTGCTCTCATGGTCGGCGGATGTATCTAATTTACTGAGCACCACGAAAGAGGCGGTATAAGCTAAAATTACCGCCTTAATAAGTTTAATTTTCCCGTTTATCCAGGGAGTTGGAGTGACTAAATGAGCAGATTTCCTCTGCGTGCCTGTACTGTTGCAGTGATTGCGGCCTCTTTGACCGGCTGCCAGTATTTGGGTTCTAAATTTACAGACGAAAAGATTCAGTACGAGAGCACCACAAGCCGCGCTCCGTTAGAAATTCCGCCTGATTTATCTCAGCTCCCGATGGACGATCGTTTCTCGGTTCCCGGAAAGACTCAGACTGTTACGGCAACTCAGGTTGCTGAAACCGAGCAGGCCCGAAAGAGCGCCTCCGGAGCCGCTGTTGAAAACGGAACGGCTCCTGTCTTGCCTTCTACGGTTGTGACAAAAATTGTAAAAGACGGAAACGAAAGATACATCGAGGTTAACCTTCCGCCGGAGCAGGTTTGGGAATCTCTGCTCGATTTCTGGCCTTCAGTCGGTCTTCAGGTTGAACGGGAAGATCCGCGCGCAGGCGTCATGGAAACGAACTGGGCCGAAAACAAGGCCAATCTGCCGCAGGACATTATTCGCGCAACACTCGGCAAATTACTGGACTCTGTTTATTCAACCGGTGAGCGTGATCGTTACCGCACTCGTATCGAACGAAACGAAAAGGGCGGTACGGACATCTACATCACCAACCGCCGTATGATTGAGGTGTACACCAATTCGAGCGAAGAACACACGGCTTGGCAGCCCGCTCCGGCCGATAAAGAGCTCGAAGCCGAAATGCTGACTCGTTTGTCCTTGCGTCTGGAAAACGATTTCAATCCAAAGCAGAAGACTAGGGAGGAAATCGAAAAACAGCCTGCTCTGCAGAAGACCGCTCCGGTCTATGTCAGCCGCGAAATTAAGGGACCGGACGGCAAGACAGAAGCGCTTGAAATCGACGAAGATTTTGATCGCGCTTGGAGACGTGTTGGTGTCGGGTTAGACCGTGTCGGCCTCACCATCGAAGATCGTGACCGTTCTGCCGGCATTTACTATATCCGCTACCTGGATCCGGATTATGAAGTTAAGAAGCGCAACGACGAAGGTCTCTTCAGCCGCTGGTTCTCTAAGGAGAAACCGGTTGATGCGCCGCTTTATCGTGTCAAACTTCAGTCTGACGGCAATAAGACAACTGTCACCGCAATGCCTGACAGTGACAAAACCGATCCTTTGAGCACTTCAGCAAGAATTCTGAACCTGCTCCAAGAACAAGTCAGATAATAAGTTCAAATAAAAACCAAGCCGGCGCCCTCAACACGTCGGCTTTTTTCATAGGAGAAAAAATGCGCAGAACTGATCGTGAAGTGACTGACCTTAGCCAAATTAGAGCGATCCTTGATCGCTGCAAAATCGTAAGTTATGCGATGTGGGACGGAGAAAAACCTTACGCAGTCTTCATGAACTTCGGCTATGAATTTACGCCCGAAGGAAAGCTGTGCCTTTACAGTCACAGTGCGCTTGAAGGTAAAAAGGTGTCAATTATCCGCGGTATCTGCAATAAAGTCGCTGCCATTATGGAGTGCGGAGAACGCATCGTCATTGATCCCGAAATTCCCTGCAAGAGCGGTTCGGCATTCCAAAGCATCATGGCGGACGGAACGATGAAAATCCTTCAAGGCAAAGAAGCTCGTCACGCACTGGAAGTTTTCTATCGTCATCAAACCGGTGTGGTTCCTCCTTTTCCCGAAGGGGCGGAAAACCACGTCACGATGTTCTGTCTGAAGTGCGATGAATACACCTGTAAAGTCTGCGTGAAATAACCGTTCTGAGGTGTTCGACAGCATGTACAACGCTTCGGACTGCTAGGATGAGCGCATTAAAAAAGGAAGGTTTAAAACCATGGCAGAAACAGTAATTGGAAAAGATACGGTCGCTTGGCTGAAGATCGATGTTTTTGATCTCACCGGGAATCAATTACAAGAAGGTCCGGAAGAGGGTTGGCAGGTGTTGTTCGGACATAACGATATTTTTCCGAAACTCGAACTGGCTTTAATGGGCAAGAAAGCGGGTGATACCGTTACGCTCACTCTGGAACCGGAAGATGCGTTCGGAGAAAGCGATCCTGAGCTGATTCGCTCGGTCCCCTTAAATTTGCTGGGCGACAACGTGGAACCCGGCATGAAGGTGGAGGGCGTTCCAGGTGAACCGAGTGACGGAAGGATTTATACCGTGATCGGCAGTGATGAAAATCATGTCTTCTTGGACGGGAATCATCCTTTTGCCGGCTGGGCGCTGAAGTTTGTTGCTAAGGTCCTCAAAGTAGAAAAAGCCACTCCGGAAGAAGTCGAAGAAATGGAAGCACCCGAACTGCTTGAAGTTGCGGATTTGGTTAAAGAGGCTTCGGAAACAAAACACTGATTCTTTCTGGAATCAGCATCAGAGATACACGAATGGCTCGAAACAATCGAGCCATTCGCATTATCGGGACGGAAAATACTATTTCGTCTCCTTGGCTTTCTTCTGTAAATCAGCCAGAAGTTCCCATGCCTGGCGAGGAGAGAGATCATCTAAGGAAACATCAGCTAATTTATCCCTCAGTTCGATAAGAGTAGGGTCAGTCTCAGTAACTTCTTCGGGAAAGATTGTCGTTGAGGCTTCTGAGGCGACAAAGAGATCGAGCTGTTTATCATCGGACTGAGCAGCTCGTTCTTCAAGTTTTAAAAGAACCTTTTGTGCACCTCGAATCACGCTTCTCGGAATGCCGGCAAGTTTTGCGACCGCGATACCGTAGCTTTGGTTGGCGGCTCCGGGCCGGATTTCATGAAGGAAAACGATGTTCTTGGAGCTTTCTGCCGCAGCGACATGAACATTGACGACGTCCGGCAGCGTCTTTTCTAACTGCGTTAACTCAAAATAATGCGTAGCAAATAACGTCAGGCTCCTGCAGTTAACAACCAAATCCTCTGCGATTGCGGCTGCCAGAGACAAACCGTCGAAGGTGGATGTTCCGCGACCGACCTCGTCCATAAGAACAAGACTCTTATCAGTGGCTTGACGAAGGATTGAAGCCGTTTCCGTCATCTCAACCATGAAGGTTGAAAGTCCTCGTGCAAGATCGTCTGCAGCGCCGATACGAGTCAGAATTTTATCGATGACGCCGATATCGGCACTTTCCGCCGGAACAAAACTTCCGCTGTAAGCCAAAAGGACAATCAGTGCGATAGAACGCATGTATGTCGACTTTCCGCCCATGTTTGGACCGGTAATGATATGAAGGCGGTGCTGAGCATCTAAATTACAGTCATTCGGAACATAGTTTTCGATGGTCTCTTCCACGACCGGATGTCTGCCTCCTTTGATTTCTACGGAGGTAGCCGGAGTGAAGTTAGGCTTGACCCAACGGTAAGTATCCGCATGCTGAGCAAACGAGGAAAGGGCATCGAGAACGCTCACGCCGTGAGCAGAATTCAAAAGATCCTGACAGTACGGTTTACATTTAAGAATGAGCTCTTCGTAAAGTTGCTTTTCCAATGCTTTGGAACGTTCTTCTGCGCTAACTGCCTTATCTTCAAAGGCTTTGAGCTCAGGTGTGATGTAGCGTTCAACATTTTTAAGCGTCTGGCGCCGACGATAATCTGCCGGGACTTTATCGATCTGGCCTTTCGGCACTTCAATGAAGTAGCCCTGGACGCTGTTGAATTCCACGCGCAGGTTCGGTATGCCGGTGCGTTCTTTTTCGCGAGCCTCATAATCGACTAGGAATTGACCGCCGTGGTTTTTAAGAGCACGCAATTCGTCCAGTTCGGCATTGAAGCCTTCGGCAATAACGTTGCCGTCTCGGATAAAGGTACTCGGTTCTTTTTTGAGGGAGGCACAGAGGAGCCGGTACAGCTCTTCGGACAGCGGAAGTTCCTCTGCAGTTTCTTTGAGCAGCTCGGAATCGAGGTCCGAAAGATTCTCCGCGATCACATGAAGAGAGGGCAAAGCATCGCGCAGAGCGGCGAGCTCACGGGGTTTGACAGAACCTAAAGCAATACGTGTTGCAGTACGTTCAAAGTCAGGAATACCTTTTAAGAATTCGTTGATGTTTTCTAATTTTTCCATCGAATCCAATAGGATTTCTACGGCATTGGAACGTTTTGCAGCTTCAGCCTGATCTCTGCAGGGAGAGGTAAGCCACGAGGCGAGACGACGGCTGCCCATTGCCGTACGGCAATGATCCATCGTAGAAAAAAGCGTATTGGTTTGCTCTCCGCGCAGTGTGCGCACAATTTCAAGATTTCTTCGGGAGGCCGCATCTAGGCCCAAATGGTCACTGTCAGTCTCGCGCGCAATCCCGGTAATGTGCGTTAAATCAGTTCCTTGAGTGGAACGAGCGTATTCTGCGACAACGCCGGCCGCGGTAATAATCAAATCGGAGTCGGCAATACCGAAAGGTTCCAGAGTGGAAGTGCCGAACTGCTTCAAAAGTGTTTTTTCGGCTCTGATTCTGTCGAAGTGCCAGTCAGGGAGGGCTGAGACCGAACGGTCAGGAAAACGTTCCTCTGCTAGCTCTCGGTCACGGTCAGCGATCAGAATTTCGGAAGGATTGATGCGTTCGACTTCATTAAGAAGGGAGGCTTCCGTGG
>USHK01000003.1 GCA_900554375.1 uncultured Sutterella sp. | reverse complement strand
GAGAAAGAGTGACACAGTCGGCTCCGAACCGCTCAAAAGCTTCTTTTGCGTAATGCTTGGCGGTCGAGCCGATGTCCCCGCGCTTCGCGTCAAGAATTACAGGAACCGTCGGATATTCGCTGTGGATGCGTGCAATCAGTTCTTTGAGCTGATCCTCAGCTCCGGAAGAAGCAAAGTAGGCGATCTGCGGTTTAAAGGCGCAAACCAAATCCCCGGTGGAACGGACGATATCCCAGCAGAAATCCAGAATAGCATGTTTATTTCCTTCAAACTGCTTAGGAAAACGTTTGGGGTCCGGATCAAGCCCGACACAAAGTAATGATTGGTTTACATCCCAGCAATGCTGAAGCATGTCTGTAAATTTCATAGCTGTCTCCAAACGTTCGAATAATATTCGGCCAAGGATTTTAGCAATCCGACGGATTAAAAAGAAGACAAAAGGTTCGCCGCGTATTTCGCGGTGGAACGTTTTGTGACAAGTTACAGAGCGATTTCTAGATCAGCGGGGTCCCGGTACTTTCGGTCTTTGCCGGTCTCTTGAGGAACAGATAAAGAACGAGCGGCAGGCAGATAAAACCGGACATTCCGATAATGAACTTATAAGAGAAGTACGCAGTCATTGCGCCCCCGACAATCGGACCCATTACAGCGCCTAGCTGCTGGGCCAAGTAAGACAAACCGAAGACGCGCCCTTTGTCATTGGCATTCGTGGAAACCGTCAGGACGGCATTGATGGCAGGGAAGATGCCTGCGAAGGCCAAACCGCCGACAAAACGCCAAATCGTGAACCACTCAAGAGAATTCGGAAAAACCTGCACAATTCCGAATAATCCGGCGCCAAGCAGCGAAAGATAAAGCACGGGGCGGTAGCCCCAATTCTGACCCAAGATTCCCCAAACCGGAGAGGCCAATACACCGGAAATACCGGTCACTGAGAACACGATGCCGGAAATCAGGACGATTCGATCCATCGAACCCTGGAGCTCTGCAACATACAGCGGCATAATCGGCTGCTGCATCAGAATGGTGAGCTGGACCACACCGGCGCATATCAGCATACGTTTAACGGCAGGGATCTTGCACAGAGAGAAATCCCAAATCTTGACGGGCTTTGCGTTGGGGTCAAGCTTCCTCGGTTCTTCTTTCACAAAAAAGAACAAAGCCAAGGTAATCAAAAATAAAGCAGCGGCCGCGATAAAGAACGCCATACGCATACCAAACTGATCGGCAAGCAAACCGCCGAACAGCGGTCCTAGAACGCCCCCGGCTGTCATACCTCCTTGCATAACACCCATGCAGAAACCTAGCTTAAGCTTCGGAGATTCAACAGAAATAATTGCGAGAAGCGCGGGCCAAAGACCCGCAGATAAGCCTTGAATAAAACGAACGCCGAGCAGCTCCCAGGGATTGGTAACAAGGCCGCCCAAAAAATAAGTAATCGCTAAACAGAATCCGGCGCGAAGCGCCATGAGCTTGCGGCTCTTCTTGTCGGCCAGTGCGCCCCAGATCGGCGCCATGATGCCGCTCACCAGTAAAGTAATCGCAAAAATCGCACCGGACCACATGTCAACGTCTGCTTTGACGACACCCAAGTCCTGAATTAAATACATCGGCAGGAAGGGAATGAGCATCGTATAGCTCATAGACATTAAAACGGCACACGTGGTCAAAAGACCGAGAATGAACTTCCATCTCATATCTACACTTCCTGTCCTTCTTGTCGGCTTTCATTTTGATTGTATGCCAAATATCTCTTCTCAGAGATTGCGGTTAACCGCAAGAGCGTTAACCTCGGTGACCTTAAGAGTCCTCCGCAAGCAGACATTTCCGCAAGAAACAAAAACACCCGACGGCGCGAGACCATCGGGTGTTCTTATTAATTTATCTCAGCGGATGATTACATCATGCCGGGCATTCCGCCCATTCCGCCGCCCATGCCCATCGGGGGCATTGCAGGTTTGTCTTCTGGCAAGTCGGCAATCATGCATTCTGTTGTCAGGATCAAGCTGGCAACGGAAGCTGCGTTCTGCAGAGCGGTACGGGTAACCTTGGTCGGATCCAAAACACCCATTTCAATCATGTCGCCGTATTCGCCGGTCTGAGCGTTAAAGCCAAAGTTGCCCTTGCCGTTAGCGACACGGTCAACAACAACGCTGGGTTCGTCACCGGCGTTACGGACGATCTGACGCATCGGTTCTTCCATAGCACGGAGAACGATCTTGATGCCGGCGTCCTGTTCAGGGTTATCGCCCTTGATTTCCTTGATAGCCTGTTTAGCACGGATGAGAGCAACGCCGCCGCCGGCAACCACGCCTTCTTCAACAGCAGCACGTGTAGCATGCAGAGCATCTTCAACACGAGCTTTCTTTTCTTTCATTTCAACTTCAGTCGCTGCACCGACCTTGATCAGAGCAACACCGCCTGCCAGTTTGGCAACACGTTCCTGAAGTTTTTCACGATCGTAGTCGCTGGAAGTTTCTTCCATCTGAGCACGGATCTGTTTAACACGAGCTTCGATCTGGTCTTCCTTACCGGCGCCGTCAATGATCGTGGTGCTTTCCTTATTGACTTCGACCTTCTTAGCAGAACCGAGTTCAGCAAGCGTAGCTTTTTCAAGAGTCAGGCCGACATCGCTGGAAATGACAGTGCCGCCGGTCAGGATGGCAATGTCTTCCAACATGGCTTTACGACGATCTCCGAAACCCGGAGCCTTAACAGCAACAGTCTTCAGAACGCCGCGGATGCTGTTGACCACCAATGTAGCCAGAGCTTCGCCTTCGATGTCTTCTGCGATGATGAGCAGAGGACGGCCGGACTTAGCAACCTGTTCAAGGATCGGGAGAAGATCGCGGATGTTGCTGATCTTCTTTTCAACCAAGAGGATGTAGGGGTTCTCAAGAAGAGCGACCTGCTTGTCAGGATTATTGATGAAATACGGAGAGAGGTAGCCGCGATCAAACTGCATACCTTCAACAACTTCGAGTTCGTTATGGAGGCTCTTGCCGTCTTCAACAGTGATAACGCCTTCCTTACCGACCTTTTCCATGGCTTCAGCGATGATGTCACCGATTTCATGGTCGGAGTTGGCGGAAATAGCGCCGACCTGAGCAACTTCCTTGCTGGTGGTTGTCGGCTTGCTGAGGGAATGGAGCTGTTCAATGGCAGCGGCAACAGCCTTGTCGATACCGCGCTTCAGATCCATCGGGCTCATCCCGGCGGCAACATACTTCATACCTTCGTCAACGATAGCCTGAGCCAAAACGGTAGCTGTCGTTGTACCGTCACCGGCGTTGTCACTGGTCTTGGAAGCAACTTCCTTAACCATCTGAGCGCCCATGTTTTCGAACTTGTCTTTCAGTTCGACTTCTTTTGCAACAGAAACGCCGTCCTTAGTGATTGTCGGACCGCCGAAAGCGCGTTCCAAAACAACGTTGCGCCCTTTCGGTCCGAGAGTTACCTTAACGGCATCGGCAAGAACGTTAACGCCGTTAACCATACGGGAACGAGCGTCATTGCCGAACAATACCTGTTTTGCTGTCATTTACTTAATCTCCTATTTCTAAATTCTGTACTAAGCCGTCTTATTCGAGGACACCCATAATGTCTTCTTCACGCATTACGAGGTATTCGTCCCCGTCAACCTTAACGTTCTGGCCGGAATACTTGCCGAACAGAATGCGGTCGCCTTCTTTAACATCCATAGGGATGAGCTTGCCTGCTTCGTCACGCTTGCCGGGACCGACAGCAAGGACAACACCCTGGTCAGGCTTTTCACCCGCTGCTTCAGGAATGTAAATTCCGCTGGCTGTACGTGTTTCGGCGTCAACGCGTTTAACAATAACGCGGTCGTGCAAAGGACGAATCTTCATCTTTAAAACTCCTATTTGTGTTTATCAAAGCCCTAGGCTTTACCAATAATTCCTTATATGAGGCTATACGGTCTTTTTTCAAGGCCGCTTTCGAATAGGTGTTTATACTAACAAACTCTGTAAACAAATGTGTTTCAAATGCTCCGTTTTGTTAACAACATGTAATGTCGCGTAAAAATGTGAGCTTTACCCGTTCAGTGTTCAAGTTTTATGAGGTTTCAAGTGGTTAGATTTATTGTTGTCGCCCTGTCTTTTTTAGTTTTTTTCTCCCCTGTCAGTGAGTCGGCTTCCAGTAAATCCGCACCCTCCCTTCCCGCGCCGATTCAAAAAGCGCTTGCTTCATGCAAGGTGCCCAAGAACGATTTTTCGCTCTCCGTCCTCCCGCTCTCTGGAAAAGGAACTGCCCTGAAGTTCAACAGCGCTACGCCGCGCGTACCGGCTTCCAGTGCAAAAGTCATTACTTCCGCAGCCGCTCTGCAGCTTTTAGGACCGGCCAAAGTTTGGACGACTCGCTTTATCGCTGAGGAAGAACCGGATAAGGACGGCGTTCTCAAAGGAGATCTGTATTTAGTCGGCCGAGGTGCGCCCTCTTTTACGATTGAACGTTTCTGGCTGTTGGTTGACAACCTCCGTGCCCGCGGAGTTAAAGAAATCACGGGCAACATTGTTGCGGATCGATCCTTCTTCGATGTAGCGCCGCTTGATCCTTTTGCATTCGACGGAGAAGGCAACCGCCCCTACAACTTAGGTCCGGATGCTTTAATGGTGAACTCTCGCTCCTTCTTCATAAAAATCCGGCCGGATAAAGAAGCCGGAGTGGCTTATCTTTATCCGGAACCTCGGATCACAGGCGTCCGTTTGCCCCAGAGCATCCCCTTGAGTAAAGAAAGCTGCGGAGCATGGCGCAAACAGATCGATCCCGATTTCTCCAATCCCCTTAAACCGACCTTTAAAGGAAAATTTCCACTAAAGTGCGGTCCGAAAGACTTTTTCTACACCAGTCTCTCCGCCGATCAATATCTGCAAGTGGTATTTGCCGACATGTGGAAAAAAGCCGGCGGAACGTGGAAAGGAAAGGTTGTTGCCGGAAAACTTCCGGAAGACTCCGAGAATTACAAAGTACTCGCCTCTTCTTATTCGGAGCCTTTGACAAAACTCGTGTACAACATGAACAAATACAGCGACAATATCATCGCTCGCCAGCTTTTTTTAGCTCTCGCTAAAACGCAAAAAAATGAACCAAAAAGCTTGGAGGGCGCCCGAGCTGCTGTCTATGAATGGGCTGCATCATTGAACAGTCCGGCACCTTCTCTCAAGATTGATAACGGCAGCGGACTTTCTCGGACAACCGCAATTTCCACCGACGCTTTCACAACGGTTTTAAAACACATGTGGAACGCTCCGCAAATGCCGGAATTCGTTTCTTCTCTGCCGATCTCCGGCGTTGACGGAACGATGAAAAAAAGACATGTTGCTCAAGGCAGTGCACACATCAAAACGGGATATATCCAAAACGTCCGATCGATAGCGGGGTATGTCCAGACAAAAAGCGGAGAACGTTATGCCGTCGCCGCTATTGTCAACGGGCCGTCAGCTATTAATTCCATACCCGTTATGGACGCGGTAATTAGCTGGGTTTATAGCAGGTGATAGACTTTTTAGACATATAGATTTCCGTTAAGGGAGGTATTTTCAGTATGGAAAACCAAATTGAAGCCGTAGTTCGTGAAAACGTTGACAATGCCCTCGAACAGGCTGATGAATTTCTGAAACAAGCTTCCACAGCTACCGGTGAAGAAGCAAAAGAGCTTCAGGCTAAAGCTAAAGAATGCCTGGCACGTGCCAGCAGAAACATGAAGAGCTTCTACGAGAGAACGTCCGAAGAGGGCAAGGAACTTGCCGGTGAAGTTAACGACTGTGTTCGCTCTAATCCTTGGCGTGCTGTCGGTATCGCTGCTGTCGGTGGCCTCTTGCTCGGCCTTTTGGTTGCTCGCAAGTAATTCTTTCCGAGGCTTTCGGAGATAGATATGTCAGATAGAAATAATGCTGACCCCGGACTGTTCACGATCCTCAATCAGTTGATGGACAGTTTGGCAACGCGCCTTCAAATTGCTTCTATCGAGCTCTCCGTCGCCAAAAACAACGCGGCAAAAACAGCAGTCTATGCTGTGCTTGCCGCCCTTTTCGGCCTCTTTGCGCTCGTTTTTATATCGGTCGCACTCCTTGTTATCTTCTGGGAAGATCACCGCATTTTTGTCTCTTGCTGTATAGCAGGCGCCTATCTGCTGTTGTTCCTTTTCTTCCTGGGCAAAGCTCGCAACCTTGCGGCAAACATGCCGTATGCGTTTGAAGAATCGCGTCAGATTTTGGCCGCTGACGTTGCCGCATTCCGCGCCTCATGCAATCGGAAAGCCGGCAACAGTAACACTCATCAGACGGCCCCTATTGAAGAGGAGAGCAACAATGCAAGCAAATGAAGACGTCGCGCGCAGACTGGCACAGCTGACCCGTCAGGCGGGAGAGCAAAGAGCTCAAATTCAAGATGAGCTGAACTACATGCGCAACAAGCCCGCCTCCGCCGTGAAGAACCTCGGTGTCGACGCGGTCAAAACCATGCAGGCTTTGGGATTGACTAATCCAAAAGTTGCGATTCCTCTCGCTCGTACCGTCTTTATTCCTGCAGCTGTGGCTATTGCTCGTTTAGTCCTTAAAAACGGCAGCCCTAAACGTTATTTAGGTGCAGCGTTAATCGCTGCAAGCTCCTTTGGTATCTTCAAAGGCATTGAATACGATGAGAAGCATCCTGTTGTGAAAAAGGGGGCTTCGACTTCTTCAAATAAGCCTTGATCTTCTCACAAGGATGCAAAAAGACCGCGACTCATCGCGGCCTTTTGTTTTAACAGAACGCTCCGGAATTCCGCAGACGTAAGCCTGCGGTAGTTCACGTCCAGCCGACGAACAGCCGGACGCAGGCGTTAGTTCTCCTTCTTTTTATTCGAAGAATCATCTGCAGAAGGCAATTTGGTAATCAAGATACGGTCAAGACGGCGTCCGTCGAGAACCATAACTCGAAACTCCCAGCCGTCCCATTTGACACGGTCCCCCGTGCGCGGCAAACGCTCCAAGAGGAAAATCACCATTCCGGCAACGGTTGTATAACGATCCTTGTCTTCTTCCGGTACCTCATCAATATCCAATAAGTCTTTCAGCTCGGGAATCGGCAGCAAACCGTCGACTTCGTAGCAGTTTTCACCTTTTTGAATAATCTGAGCATCTTCCGGCGCATCCGGCTTAAATTCGCCGGCAATCGCTTCAAGTACATCATGCGGCGTCACGAGCCCTAAAATCGCACCGTATTCATCGACGACCATCGCAAGGGCGGCATCACTCTTCCTAAAGGTCTCCAAAAGCTCCATACCGGAAATAGATTCCGGAACGTACAGCACAGGTTCGTAATTCACCTTGAAATTCGGTTTACCATCATTAACCATCTGCTTTAACAGCAGACGTGTGGTTACGACCCCTCGAATGTCATCCAATCCCCCATAGCAGACAGGAAGGCGGGAATGCTGAGAATTTAGAACCTTCTCCATGTTAACTTCTCGGCTGTCTTCAAGATCCAAATACTGAACTTCGGAGCGAGGAACCATAAGAGATGCAACTGCACGATCATCCAAACGGAAAACGTTTTTGACCATTGTATGTTCTTGAGCATCGATCACGCCGGCCTCACCGCCCTCGTCGATGACTGAGTGAATTTCTTCTTCCGTAATCCTTTGGTCATCCTGCTTAATTCCGAGGATTTTGAGAAGCATCTCCGTGGAAAAAGAGAGCAGTTTTACAAATGGCATAGCCAAAATTGCCAGCCAATGAATCGGCTTTGCGATCATGCGAGAAATCGTATCCGCACCCATCTGACCGATACGCTTCGGAACTAATTCACCGATTACGATCGAGAAGTAGGTGATCAGAATAACCACGACCGCCATCGAGGCCCCGCGTGCAGTTGCAGCAGGAATGTGGAGGGTGTCTGCAAGAAAATTGGAGAGCGGATCGACCAGCGCCGACTCACCGACAATACCGGAAAGAATACCGATGGAAGTAATACCAACCTGAATCGTAGAAAGCGCTCGGGTCGGGTTCTCAGAAAGAGATAAAGCCAGTTCTGCTCCGCTCGCGCCCTGGTCGGCCAGCATCTGCAGCTTGCTGCGGCGAGCAGTAACGATAGAAATCTCGCTCATGGCAAAAAAGCCATTGAGGAGAATCAGCAGAATTAAACACAAAATATCAAGCCAGATGCTCATGATGGCTGCCTTTCATCGAGCATTTCAATTAACCCCTGAATCGCGACGGCGACCGTCTGCTCACGGACGCTCTGACGATCGCCTTTGAATTCATAACGACCCACTTCGGCCATCTCGTCTTTACGCTTCCAACCAATAAAGACAGTTCCCACGGGTCTGCCCGGCATAGCCCCGTCCGGTCCCGCGATCCCGCTCACCGCAACTGCCATCGTGCCGTTCGAGTGGCGAATCACACCTTCCAGCATTTGCGAAACCGTCTGAGTGCTGACTGCCGAAAAGCGATCCAGGATGGACTGCGGAACGTCCAGCATTTCGTGCTTAGCCTGATTGGTGTAAGTCACGAAACCGCGTTCAAACCATTCGCTGGCGCCCGGAATGGAAGTCAGAGCGGCACTGATCATACCTCCGGTGAGGGACTCGGCAGTCACCACAATTTGACCCGTGCCGACAATGCGGCGGCTGAGTTCTTTGACTTTATCCTCTATTTCTTTATTCATCGCAAAATCCAAATTGGTGAAGCGGCCCCGTAGAACCCGGCCACCCAGGCCATCGAATTGATAACCAGAATGGCATAAACAGCCGCGAATATATCGTCAAGCATGACAGTAAAGCCGTTCTGGCGGCCCTTGTCCAACACCGATGCAGGCGGAAGCTTAACAATGTCAAAAAAACGAAAAGCAATAACGGATGAGAGCTGCCACCAGAAACCCAAAGGTGTCAGGAGTAGAACAACCCATACCGCTACGACTTCATCGACCACGATTGAACCGTGATCGACCTTATTTAAGTAAACCGTGCTTTTGCCGACCGAGATGCACCCGAGAACAAATAACACAAGTGCCGCCGCCCAAATGAAGGTTCGCCCAAGCCACATATCTAACAGCCAGAACGCGCCCCACGCAGCAAAGGAACCCCATGTTCCCGGCGCCGGCGTAATGCAGCCCGATCCGAAAAATGTAGAAATCCAAAGCCAGGGGTGGTCAAGCACCGTCTTAAAGGACGGTGGAGTCGTTTTATAAGATTTCATGAACCGGCCTCTTCGAAATGATTAAATGAGGTACCGTATGCAACTTCTGCGCCGTTTTCATCGATTACCTGAAATAGTTCTTCCGGCGGCAAAACCTCCCCGATACGAGAGACGCGCGTATGAGTTTGCTCAGCGATGCACCGAACTTCTTCTCGGCGCGTTGGAGGAGCGGTAAACAGCAGCTCGTAATCGTCGCCGCCCGAGAGAACACAGCGCTGCTGAACAGCTTCCGGCAAAAGCTTCATCGCTTCTGACTTCGGGAAAGTCGGCCAGTAAAGCCGTGCCGAAACTCCCGAGCGTTCCAGAATGTGCTTCAAATCTCCGACAAGACCGTCGGAAATATCACAACAGGCGGTTGCAGTATTCAACAGCCCCCGACCAAGGGCAACTCTCGGTTCGGGCAAGTCCATGCGATAGCGGAAGTATTGAAAGAGAGCGTCGTCAAACGACCAATACCCGAAAATCTGTCCCAGCGCTGCAAAAGCATCCCCGGGCGTACCGGAGACCCAAATATCGTCTCCGGGTCTTGCGCCGGCTCTGGTTAGCCCCTTTCCGGCTGGCAACTCGCCCATAGCCGTGATAGATATCGCGGTATAAGCCGTCTGGCCGGGCCTGGCAAAAGATTTTACGGTGTCGCCGCCGCGCAGCGGGCAGCCGAATCGGTGTGCTTCCTCATGAAGACCTTTCGAAAAACCTTCAAGCCAGCATTGATCAATGCGAGGCAAGGAGATAGAGAGAAAGAAAGCTTTCGGCTCTGAACCGGCAGCAGCGAGATCGGATAGATTTACCGCTAGCGCCTTGCGGCCAACCGTGTAAGGAGAGGCGTTTTCTAAGAAATGCGATCCGAGCGCCATCATGTCAGCCGTAACAGCTAAACGCATCGGTCCGACGTCAAGAAAAGCACAGTCGTCCCCTGTGCCTTGAGAAGGCCACGCAGACGGATAAAAAGAGCGGTCCGTGAAAAAACGGGATATGACTCCGAACTCATCAAGCGGATTCGGAGTCACCGTACAGGCAGGGTGCTCAGGCATTTTTGCCTTTTACAACCTCATAGGGACGAAGTTCGGGAACCATCTTGTCCAAAACTCCGTTGACATACTTAAAGCCGTCGGAACCGCCGAAGCTCTTAGCGAGTTCTACGGCTTCGTTAATCACAACGCGGTATGGTGTGGTCGTGTTTTTAAGCTCGTACGTACCGATCAAAAGAATCGCTCTTTCAATCGGAGACAGCGATGTAACCTCGCGATCGATATGAGGAGCATAGCTGGCCTCAAGAGACGGAAACTCTTCCGTCACGCCGTGAAGCAGCTCGCGATAAAAAGCCTGATCCGCTTTATCAAAATCTTCCGCTTCTAAAGCAGCGGCATCAATTGCCTCAGGATCAGTATGGCTCATCAGCCACTGATACACGCCCTGAAGAGCGAATTCGCGTGAACGGCGACGGGCGCTCCGGCCTCCGCGCTTTTTAGCGGGGCCCTTGGCTCCCGTATGATTACTGTCCATTATCTTCTCCGTAATTTTCCATAACGCGGCGTCCGCAGAAGCGGCGAAGATTGCCCATTTCCAGAGCGACGCGAGCGGCGTCGGCACCCTTTTCCTGGACGCGGACTTTGGCCTGTTCTTCGTTTTCAACTGTCAGAATGCAGTTGGCAACGGAAATGCCTTCAGTCATAACGAAGTCTGTTACGCCGCGGGAAGACTCATTGGCGACCAGTTCAAAGTGATACGTTTCTCCTCTGATCACGCAGCCGATTGCAACTAAGGCGTCCAAATCGGGATAGCCTTCGTAGAGCATCACGAGCGCACCGGGGATTTCCAAAGCGCCGGGAACCGTGGTAACCACGATGTTCTCATCTTTAACCCCGTGAGCTTTGAGCTCTTCGTAGCAGGATGCAAACATGGCATCGCAGGCCCAGTCGTTGAAGCGGGCGGAAACAATACCGATTTTCAAATCACTGCCGTCTGCATTCGGTTTAATGAATTCAATGGACACATTCTTCTCCGTTAAATTGATAGGCGGAATTTTAACAAAACGACCTTCGCAATCCTCCGCGCATCGCTCCGCGTTGGGTCTAAAGGCCGTTCGATATTTGGGTTATTTATGTTCAGTGAGCGAGTACATTCTTTCAATGTAGCGGGCAACCGTGTCTACTTCAACGTTAACCAGATCACGCTTTTTGGTGTACTTGAAAGCAGTATGTTCGAAGGTATGCGGAATCAGGTTGATACTGATACGGGTACCTGCCGGTGTGTCTTCCACTTCGTTAATGGTCAGGGACACGCCATTGATCGCAACCGATCCTTTGTAAGCCAAGAACTTGGCAAGTTTCATCGGGCAGCGAACCACCAAACGATAGGATTCGGCAACTTTATCAAAAGCATCTACTTCGCCGACACCGTCAACATGACCGCTCACGATGTGACCGTCCAAACGATCGCCGAGACGCATCGCCTTTTCAAGGTTCACATAACCCCAGCCGTCTAAGCCAGCGGTTTTGCTGAGAGACTCGGCAGAAACTTCAACCTTGAATTTTTTTTCATCGACTTCAACTACGGTCATGCAGGCGCCGTTAATGGCGATGGAGTCACCGATCTTGACGGTGTCCAGTCCGAGTTCCGGGGCTTCAACATGAATACGCAGACCGTCGCCAATCTCCTCATTGTCGCGAATACGGCCGACGGCCTGAATAATTCCTGTAAACATAAATATCGTCTCCTTATTTACCGCACCGGACGAAGCATCAGACGCACATCCGGACCAACTTTTTGAATATCGGTGAATTCTAACGCGACCCCTTCACAAAGATCTTTAAAAGAAGGTAAATCCAGCAGACGACGTCCGTCTCCCAAAAATACCGGGGCCACGTAAATTAAATACTCATCGATCAGTCCTTCCATCGCCAGCGCGCCGTTCAATTTGGCGCCTGCCTCAACATGCACGTCGTTGATTTCACGTTTGGCGAGTTCGCGCATCAAAGCTCTGAGATCCACTTTTCCGTCTTTGCCCGGAAGTTCAATGACCTCAATTCCCTGACTTTCAAAGTTCTCAGCCCGAACAATATCGTAATGCGCACACACGAGAAGTGTCTTTCCGCCCTGAAAAATCTTCAGATCCGGATTCAGACTGAGGTTAGAGTCAACAACAACCTTCAGCGGCTGGCGCGTAACGCCTTCAAAACGAGCCGTCATCTGAGGATTATCCGCCAGAACCGTTCCCAGTCCTGTGAGCACGGCCCCGCTGATGCCGCGCCAAAAGTGTCCGTCGGCACGGGCTTCCTCCGAAGTGATCCACTGACTCTTGCCGTTAGCAAGCGCTGTGTTTCCGTCAACACTCATTGCCATCTTAGTGCGAACCCAAGGCATACCCACTCTTTGACGCTTTAGAAATCCGCGGTTAATCTCTTCGGCTTCCTCACTTTCTAAGCCGCACTCGACTTTTACTCCGGCTTCTTCCAGAATCTTGAGACCTTTCCCTGCAACCAAAGGGTTGGGATCTTTCAATGCAGCAACTACGCGGGCAACTTTTGCATTTTTAAGCGCCAACGCACACGGAGGCGTGCGGCCGTAATGCGAACACGGCTCCAGCGTCACGTAAACCGTGGCTCCTTCCACGCTTTCTCCACGGGAAGCCGCGTCTCGAAGCGCCATCACTTCAGCGTGTGCTTCTCCGGTCTTTTGCGTAAAGCCCTCCCCGATAATTCGGCGATCTTTGACAATCACGCAGCCGACCGCCGGATTCGGCGGACAGTTAAAACGAGCTTTCTTGGCCAACTCCAGGGCGCGGCGCATATATGAACAATCGGAAAAACTCATTTCTCCTCTCTCCCCTGATCTTTCCGGGCGTTTTCAACAAGCTTGATCATGTCGTCCAGTGTCCCGCAGTTAAAGTAAACCGAACCGTAACGGACATAGGCCACATTGTCGAGTTTTTTTAGCTCAAGCATGACCATATCGCCCACACGTTTAGAAGTCACTTCTTTTTCCCCTGAAACTTGAAGCTGCTTTTCAATACGCGAAATCGCAGAATCAAGCTCGCTTGCTTTCACCGGCCGCTTGCGAAGCGCTATCTGCATGGAACGACGAAGCTTCTCGCTGTTGAAGGCTTCTCGTACGCTGCCGTTCTTCTTGATAATGAGCGGCATCTGGAGCGCTGCTTTCTCATACGTAGTAAAGCGGGCTCCGCATGCCGGGCATTTTCTCCTGCGCCGAATCGCCGAACCTTCTTCGCATGTGCGGGAGTCAATAACTTGAGTATTGGGTTCTTTGCAGTAGGGACAAAGCATAGGATCGCTCCTGAAACAGCCTTACACTGTTGCCAAGTAAACTGGGAAACGGGCAACCAAACTTGCTACACGTTCTTTCACATTGGCCAGCACCTGCTCGTCTTTAGGTGCGTCGAGTACGTCAGCGATGAGGTTTGCGACTTCGATCGCCTCATTTTCTTTAAAGCCCCGGGTGGTCATCGCGGGCGAGCCCAAACGGATTCCGCTGGTCACAAACGGTTTCTGCGGATCGTTCGGAATTGAGTTTTTGTTGACTGTGATGCCGACTTCGTGAAGAACCGTCTCAGCTTCTTTGCCCGTAATGTTCTTAGAACGAAGGTCAACGAGCATGACGTGACTCTGTGTGCGCCCGGAGACAATGCGCAGACCGCGCTTTGTCAAAGCATCAGCCATTGCCGCCGCATTCTTAACGACTTGCTGCTGATATTCTTTGTATTCCGGTTTTAATGCTTCCCCGAAAGCCACTGCTTTAGCGGCAATCACGTGCATCAACGGTCCGCCCTGGATGCCGGGGAACACGGCCATATTGATTTGTTTTTCCAAATCCGGACGACAGAAAATCATGCCGCCTCTCGGACCGCGGAGTGTCTTGTGCGTTGTTGTCGTAACGATATCGGCGTATGGAAATGGACTCGGATAAACACCGGCGGCAACTAGGCCCGCGTAATGAGCCATGTCCACCATTAGATAAGCTCCGACTTTTTTTGCAATTTCACTAAAGCGCTTAAAGTCAATATGCAGCGAGTAGGCCGATGCACCTGCAATGATGAGTTTTGGTTTGTGCTCAAGAGCAAGCCTTTCAACCTGATCGTAATCAATTTCTTCTTTGTCGTTCAGCCCGTAGCTCACTACGTTGAACCACTTGCCGGACATGTTGAGCTTCATGCCGTGAGACAAGTGACCGCCCTCCGCAAGCGACATTCCCATGACGGTGTCACCGGGATTGAGCAGTGCAAAGAAAACAGACATATTGGCCTGTGCACCGGAATGCGGCTGGACATTGACAGCCATATCGACACCGACCGGTTCGCAGAACAGCTTAAGAGCACGCTCTTTAGCAAGTGTTTCGGCCTCGTCGACATATTCGCAGCCGCCGTAGTAACGCTTTCCCGGATAACCTTCGGCATATTTATTGGTCAGCACCGAACCTTGTGCAGCCATGACGGCCGGAGATGCGTAGTTCTCACTGGCAATCAGCTCAATCTGGTCTTCTTGACGTTTGCCCTCTTTTTGAATGATTTCCCATACAGCCGGATCAGATATTTCGATGGTCGAATTCTTGTCGAACATGTGCTTTTCCCATAAGTGAGCCATAAAACTGCGGGGGTTGCTCCGCAGGCGTTTAATCAAGGATTATAAGTTTGAAAGCTCGCTGAACGCGCCTTCGCTGTCTAAAATCAAACGGCCTAATCTATTGGATTGAATCCGTTTGCTTTCACAAATCATGACTTAATACGGCTTTGCCCTCTTGACGGATTCTTTATAATCCATAGCACTAAATTTATTTATTGCAAGGAAAAATAATGGCTGAAAACAATGTTCAGGATCAGGAACAGATCAAGCTTCCCGACCCCATTATCTTCACCGATGCCGCCAGCCTCAAAGTTAAGGAATTGATTGACGAAGAGGGTAATCCGAATCTCAAACTCAGAGTGTTCGTTCAGGGCGGAGGCTGCTCTGGTTTCCAGTATGGTTTCACTTTTGATGAAACAACCAACGAAGATGATGCCGTTATGGTCAGAAATGGAGTTACCCTCCTAATCGACTCCATGAGCTATCAGTACCTTGTCGGCGCAGAGATCGACTACAAAGAAGATCTCGAAGGTGCACAGTTCGTGATTAAGAACCCGAACGCGACGACAACCTGCAGCTGCGGATCCAGTTTTTCCGTCTAAGCACTGCCGCAGACAAAAGTCAGAGACCTCCGAATGGAGGTCTTTTTTCTATGCCGGGTATAAACAGCCTAGGACCCTCGGCCCCGAGGCGCCGGTGGCGCTCGGCAGATTTCCCGGCTCGCGTCGGTCAAAGCGATAAGCCAGCCAAGCAAACGCCAACCCTTCCACATCCTGCGGATCTACGCCCAAGTCAGCAGTGGTCGTCACAACTAAATCCGGATTAAGCAGGGCGAGCTCGTTAATCATCAGAGGATTCTTTGCGCCTCCGCCGCACACTTTTAACTCTTTAATTTGCGGAGCAAAATTTCGAATCGCATCTGTCACGGTTTCTGCCGTGAACGAGACGAGCGTTCGCTGTACATCCTCGGGTTTTTCTCCGTTAAGCTTAGCCTCTAACCAAGGTAAATTGAAAAGTTCTCTGCCGGTACTCTTCGGCGGCACCTGAGCAAAGAATTTTTCCTGCTTCAAGTTCTCTAGAAGATGCGGAATCACTTTACCGCTGCGCGCCCAGACAGCATCGCGGTCATAACGAACGTGATTGACTTTTTCAATCCAGGCATCCATCAGCACATTTCCCGGACCGCAGTCGAAGCCCAACACTTCTTCCTCACTGCCGCACTCAGGCAGCACCGTCAAGTTGCTGATACCTCCGATATTCAAAATGCCGCGAGGCACCTCTCCGCTCAGCATCCACTTGTGAAAAGCAGGCACAAGAGGCGCCCCTTCTCCGCCGGCAGCTAAGTCACGGCTTCTGAAATCCGTAATAACATCGGTTTTTGTCAGTTCCGCCAGCAATGCGCCGTTTATCAGCTGTGTACTTGCGCCAATCTGAGGATTATGACGAATGGTCTGACCGTGGGCGCCAATAGCGCGAATATTTTTGTAGTTCAGGCCGCTGTCAGTAAGCAGCTTATTGAAAGCCTTTGCGTAAATCTTTGCAACCTCATTGGCTCCGTTCTGCATGCGAAAAACTTCGTCGGGGCCGCTCTGGCATAAAGAGAGCAGACTTTCACGCAGCATATCTGAATACGGCTCGAAGCTGCGGGCAATAAATTGACAGCCCTTCTCGTTGAAAACACATGCGACCGCGTCAACGCCGTCCATACTGGTGCCGGACATCATGCCGACATATATAGGAATATTTGGAGTACACATAAAAACAAAGGCCTCATACAACTGAGGCCTCAAATTCTAACAAGACGCTATTAATCCGATCCTGCAGTATTGGAATTTTGTGCAAGCTGAAGTTTGCTCAGCATCGCAATTTGACGACGCATTGGAGAAATGGCGAGCTTGTAATCCTCGAGTGCATCATCCTTGAGGTTTTCTCCTGTACGAAGATCGGCGATAAGCGGATTGATCTGTTGTCCGTCTTTCTTCAGTTCATAGTGAAGATGCGGACCGGTGACCATACCTGAGGTTCCGACATATCCGATTAGCTGACCTTTCTTAACCTTAACGCCTTCGGCCATACCGGCAGCGTACTTGCTCAGGTGAGCATAGAGGGACTTATACCCGCCGGCATGAGTCAGCTCGAGCCAGTAACCGTAGCCGCGGCGTTGATATTTCTTGGAAGAAATCACTCCGTCGCCGGCTGCGTAAACCGGTGTTCCGCGAGGTGCGCCGAGGTCAACACCCCAGTGCGGACGAAGACGACCCGTTACCGGGTGTTTGCGAACGCGGTTGAAGGTAGAGGTCACGCGAGCCTCGCAGGGCATGCGCAGGAACGTAATATCCGTATTATTGCCCTCGGAATCAAAGTAGCCTTCAACTCCTTCGCCTTCGTACCAGTAGGAGTCAATCGTCTTGCCTTTGGAGAAATACTCAATGGCCAAGAGCTTACCGGAGCCGAGATCGGCACCGTCGATTTGACGGCGTTCATAAATAACACTGAAAGAGTCACCGGAGGCAACGCCCTTGTTCACATCCATCGACGTGCTCAGCCTTTCTTTAATCTGGGCTAGAACATTGGCGGGAATATTCGCGGAAACGGCAGCGCTCTCCAGCGTAGTTTTGATGACTGCTGAAGAGGCAATCGGAAAAGCATCGATTTCGCTTTTCAGGTTAGCGTGCTTAAACTTTCCTGCTTCTTTGCTGACCTGGAAATAAGCAACGTCCCTAGACAGGGAGTCGATGGGACGAAAAACACGAAGAGAAAGCACCTCTCCGGTCGGGGTCAGACGGGCCTGAATCAAACGACCTTTCTGAAGTCGAGCAAATGGATTCTCTTTACCTTTGATGGAATTGACGTAGCGCACAAACGCTTTGTCATTAATGCCGAGTCTTTCGAAAATCTTTTTGTTTGAATCTTTCGCTTCGATACGGGTCTCGGCATAAACGTGATCCATTTCACTGGCCCACTGCTGAATCAAATCTCCGAGCTCAATCTCACCTGCTTTCTCCAGCACCACTTCACCTTTCCCGGGAAGGGTCTCCTGAGAAACCGCGAGAGAAGGAATAGATAACAGAAAAGCCGCAGTCACACCTAGACCAATCAAAAACTTCGTAAATTTGGTTTTAAACGGCTTCACTCTGATCTCTCTCTTAAAAACAAACACTCCCACTTCCCCGACATCTGACAAGGTCGGGTAGAGAAAGTAGAATAAGGGCTGTTTTGGAAATTTGCCCTTCGGATTTGAGTCGATTGATTATAAATCATTAATTTTCTTGAGTCTTCAAGGGGTATCACCAACAAAATTCAGGATGTTTCAAAAAATGACAGATACTGCTCAGGCAAATAAGTTCCCTGTAACGGAAGATATCAAGGAAGCAATGGCGTTGATTAAGCGCGGTACAGACACGCTTCTCGTCGAGGAAGAGCTCGAACAAAAATTGGCTCGTTCTAAAGCAACCGGTAAACCTCTTAGAATAAAACTCGGTCTTGACCCCACCGCTCCCGACATCCATTTAGGTCATACCGTTGTTTTAAACAAACTGCGGCAATTCCAAAACCTCGGTCACACAGTGATCTTCCTTGTCGGCGACTTCACCAGCGCGATCGGTGATCCTTCCGGCCGCAATACCACTCGTCCGCCGCTGACTCGTGAACAAATCGAAGCTAATGCCAAAACTTACCTCGATCAAGCTTACAAAGTTTTGGACAAGGACAAAACCGAGGTTCGCTTTAACTCGGAATGGTGCAATAAATTAGGCTCAGCCGGCTTCATTAAACTCGCCTCCCGCTATACGTTAGCCCGCCTGCTTGAGCGTGATGACTTCGCCAAGCGTTTCGCATCTCAGGCTCCGATTGCTATGCATGAACTTATCTATCCGCTCATGCAGGGCTACGATTCCGTCGCACTCGAGGCTGACGTGGAACTCGGCGGTTCCGATCAGCGTTTCAATCTTTTAGTCGGCCGCGAATTGCAGCGTCAGTACAACCAAGAAGCCCAGTGCATCATCACGATGCCTCTGCTCGTAGGTCTCGACGGCGTCAATAAGATGAGTAAGTCCAAACACAATTACATCGGCATTACCGAAGAACCGAATGAAATGTTCGGTAAGGTCATGTCCCTGTCCGATGACTTAATGTGGAACTGGTTCGATCTGCTCTCCATGAAGAGCAACGAAGAAATTCAGCAGCTCAAAAAAGAATGCGAGGCCGGAAGAAATCCGCGCGATGCCAAGGTCATGCTCGCTAAGGAGATCGTCACGCGCTTCCATAATGCCGAAGCTGCTGATGCCGCCGAACAAGAATTCATCAACCGCTTCCGCAAGGGGGCCGTTCCAGAAAATATTCCCGAAGTCACGCTCGAAAATGCCGGCGCCCCGATGGGCATTCTTAAGCTCATCAAAGAGGCGGGGCTGGCTCCTTCTACCAGCGAAGCCGGGCGTAACGTGGCTCAGGGCGGGGTTCATTTGGACGGAGAAAAAATTACTGACAAATCGCTTCAGGTTGAACCCGGCACTTATACCTTGCAAGTCGGTAAAAGAAAGTGGGCTAAGGTCACGCTCAAGTAACTTCAGTCATGATCGCACTGATTCAACGTGTCTCTGAAGCGTCCGTGACGGCCGACGGAGAATTCCGCGGGAGGATCGGTCAGGGCTTAATGGTTTTGGTCTGCGGAGAAAAAAACGATAAGCTCGAATTCGCCGACGCTCTCGCAGAAAAAGTCGTCGGCTACCGCGTTTTTAGCGACGCCGACGGCAAAATGAACCTGAGCCTAAAAACTATCGACGGCGAAATTCTTGTCGTATCTCAATTTACACTTGCCGCCGATACCAACAGCGGCACACGCCCGAGTTTTTCTCCGGCAGCCGATCCGACCCTCGGCGAAACGCTCTATAACCGCTTTCTTGAAAAGCTTCGGGCTCTCGGATTTCATCCGGTAACCGGAGTGTTCGGCGCCCATATGCAGATCAGCTTAATCAATGACGGTCCTGTTACCTTTCGCCTGTGTTACCCCAAGAAGAAAGATTAAATCATGATGGATACGATTTTTCGCGTTTGGAGCGATTCCTTTGAAGACGGCAAACCCATTCCGGAGGGCTTTGCTTTTGCTAAACCTGACCCGATGGGAAAGGAACGCACGCTGCCTGCCGGCAACCGCAATCCTCAGATTGCTTGGTCCACCCCGCCTCTGGGAACGAAGTCCTTAATCGTGATTTGCGAAGACAACGATGTTCCGGCTGATTTTTCCAAGGCCAACGTGGAAGGAGAAACGATTCCGGCAGACGCTCCGAGAACAAGCTTCATCCACTGGGTATTGGTTGATATCGTGCCCGAAGAGCCCTGCATTGACGCTGCAACCTTGTCCAAAGGAATTTCCACTCGCGGCAAAAGAGGTCCGGCATGTGCAAACGGAATGCGTCAAGGACTCAACGACTATACCGACGCCTTCAAAGGTGATCCGAGCAACGAAGGACATTATTTCGGTTACGACGGCCCTTGCCCTCCCTGGAACGATGAACGAGTCCACCGTTATGTCTTTACCGTGTACGCCGTCGACTTTCCGCTGCTTCCGCCTGTCTCTTATACACATCTGACGCTGCCGACGTCTCCTTACGTG
>USHK01000002.1 GCA_900554375.1 uncultured Sutterella sp. | reverse complement strand
GAGATTCATGAGCGTCTCGTGGGCTCGGAGATGTGTATAAGAGACAGCGCCAAGGTATCGCAAAGAAGGGATGTTCGACAAAGCCGGGAGCCATATTGATTACAGCTTCCGATAAATCGGCAGTAATCCCGGGTTTCCCGATCAATGTGTCTGCCATGGTGTTTTCTCGGATTGGCGTGTTAGCCAAAACTTCGGAATCCAAGACCTTTCTGCCCATGGCACCGCGCATGGAGGGAAAAGAGAACCAAGAATTGACACGATGATAGTCCCGGCCGGCTGGTGCATAGATAATATACGGGAGATCGGCAATGGCACCCAGCGCTACCAGCCAGTCTTTCAACCTGATGTTGTCTTGTCGCCTAATGCGTCTGTCGAAAACAAAAAAGGCCTCCCCACCGTCCTTAAGGTCGATAGAGATGTAGCCGAAGCGAAGTGCATTGACCTTGAGCCTGACATCTCTGGCTAAATCATGATTAACGTTGTCCTGACTCGCATTCGGGAAATAAAGCAAACCCGTCGGACAATGCTCCCAGAGATAGCGCAAACGATTAAAGCCAAATTCTTTCCGGGGAACGTTAACTTCTCCTCTCCGGCTGTTATCTTCGACAACGTACCTGACAGCCATATCCTGCTCCTGAAATCAGTTGAAACTGAATTCGCATCATCTTCTGACGCTTAAAATTTACGACTTCTTTCTTACCGACTTATTATTCTTGAACCTTTTGTCGGCTCGACGGCCCTCCCTAACACGCGCCGACCCTAGAAAGGCTGAGATAGCTCTTTCTCCTCTTTCGTTTTAGAAGTCGGAAGAAAAATCTATCCTCAAGACTTAATTTAGACTTTTGTGCGTCAAATTTTGACGTAGAGAAAGTCCTAACGATTCTTAAAAAAGGGAAGGAGCCGAAAAAGATCGCTAATGATAGATCCTGACGATAGGAAAGAAATATTTACAAAATTGAAATTAATTGGCTGGAAAAAATCCAGCTGCAATCCGATGTCGATTCGCGAATCTCCGTTGCGTCAACGGAAAAAATTAGCGGCGTCTGCTTCTTTGAACAAACGCCGCTTCCCACATTAAGTGGGGTACGAGATGGGACTGTTTTTACTCTATTTTTCAGGTAGTTAGCAACGTCTTAAATCTTCAAGGGAACACCTCAGGGTACACTATGGTTTTAAGTCCGGTATGCATGCTTGAAGGCCCCAATAAGCTACGAATTTAAGAACTCACTGAAAAAACCTCGCAAAACCTCGCATAACCAAGCAACCGCGAATATCCTTTCATTTAAGCTTAATAAGTCGATAGGTGCTAACTCTATTGTGAGAATCAGTTCCTCCCTTCTCTAACCGAAGTTCACCGCAAATCATATTTTGTCGTTTATTCAACCAGCAACCAAATTTCTTCTTGTTCAAGCCTGAAGCCGAAGAGCATCCAGTTTCTTCTAAGCAGTCCCAAAAATCGTTATCTTCTTCAAGCTTGAAGTCGCCGATCAAATCCCGAACTTGAAAAGGTCTGCTTGAGTATTTTTCAAATAAAAGGCAAAACATCCTACGGTTAAGCTCTCTGTCAGGGTCTTTCAG
The DNA here is from genome assembly GCA_900554375.1 of uncultured Sutterella sp. GTDB lineage: Bacteria > Pseudomonadota > Gammaproteobacteria > Burkholderiales > Burkholderiaceae_F > Parasutterella. Next base: position 20,390 of record USHK01000002.1, on the reverse strand, counting down.
TACACCCTCGAATAGTCTTGAGGCTGGGTCCTCCCCAGTTAAAGCAAACGCAATTTGACGAGGAACTTCAGACCATTCAATAAAGGATGCTACTGGGGTTAGACTGACTCTCTCAATCTTGCAATTTATGAAAGCCAAGACAATCTCAAATAACTTAGATACAAAAAACTCCCTCTGGTTTCGTACCTTCTCTAACAAGAAAGGGTTTTTGTATCTCTTAGAGAACGGAACCTCCAAATTAGAATCAAGAAAAATAGGGACACATCGTCGGCTTAAATCTCTTAGGGGCGAAATGTTATTCCCGGTGATGAAAAGAGTAGCTACCAAATCAGTTTCAATAATTTTATTGGTACCTAAAAGTCTTCCATCTAGTTTCCCGGAGGTTATCGCTGTGCAGAGACCGTCGAAAGGAGGAATATTTTCTGACACGTTGTCAAAGAGAATGATTTTATTCCCCTCTAGCATTTTGCCGAACAAAACCCTATGGAATTCATTATTATCAACAGGAAAAGCGGTTGGCGAAACATCTCTTTTCTCAGCAAACAGACTAATCAGAGAAACCAAGAATGTCTTCCCAGTCCCTTGCATGGGAGCAGTGACTAAAAAAAGAGGCGCTGTGGAAAGTGCTTGCCTCACTACCACTGTGAGAAGCGCGCACAGAGCTGCACTTTCATCCATTGTTTCGACGAAAGAAAACTCTTTCAAACAGTTTTCTTTTATGAAAACCCAATTCTTCTTCGCAGTGTCCCAAGAGGGGGACTTGTTAATTTTGAATTTTTTATCATCAAAATCCGCGAAGATTTTACTTACTGGGTCGTATCCACTTTTTAGCACAGGCCGAAAACCCGGGCCAAAACAGGGTTGGTGCACAACGCACTTTATTTCAGGAAAATTTTCATGATCCTGCTTTAAAAGGATAGTTTTGATGATCTTAGATGGCATCTCTGTTGGTATTGGATGCTTCATCTTATGGTCTTTTGGATCAAATCTATATACCTGTATAGATTCGGCAAAATCCTTTCTTAAATCGCACTCATTTGGAACGATTAACTTAAAGTTCCCCTGCTCTCCAGTCAGCTTAACTAGCCCAGCACCTCTTTTGAAATATCTTCCTGACGATGCCAGATGTAACTCCGACAAAGCGATGGTTTTATCAAAAAGATGAGGAGGAATGTTCAGCCGAGCTCGATCTATTGCGTCGTGGAGACGCAGCTTAAGGCCATCAACCACCAGGTCTGCAATGTCCTTTTGAGGGTCTTTTGGACATAAAAAGGCCCCGTAGGGACTTAGCGGCCCCGGCAGGCTGTAATAACCGAGACAGTTAGACTCTTTTTCTACAGTGCAGAAGGGCGAGCAATTAATCGTCCACCTCTCTGTACCCTTTTCTACAACGAGACCTCTCTTCTCAAGCTCTTCTTGAACCTTGTTTTTATCTTGTTTTTTCAAGTAGAGAATTTCAGCGGCACTCTCAGAGGCGTCACCGCGCTCCAATTGTCTTTTGACGGTTGTTTCTGCCATTTTTATCCTCTAATTTGGTCAATTTGATGAATAAAGTCGGCATAAAGATCGTCATCTACTGTTCGTAACTTATCCCTATTTTTTTCAAGAATCAAATTCTCTAGCTTTGCACCTATGGCTTCGCCGCAATGAGGACCATTCGTAAAGCGTCGAAATTCCTGCTCAGACCAGCGGTAACCTTTTTTCAAAAAAGAGGTTTGAGGAGAAATAATTTCCCCCGCCCTAATTCTACGTCTTATGGTTGCTTCGCTGCATCGGTAAAAATTCTGAAAATCTTGGATTGTGACAGAGAGGCTCGTGGAAGCTTCAGATTTTACATGTTCCGGATTTTTAGACATTAATTCTGTCAGCAACTCGGAAGCTTTCTCTAAGACGCGGAGATCATCGTCATCCGGACAATAAGTATTTTTCATAGTTACTCCAATTCAAAAACATTTCAAAAAATGACGTTTTGAAAAGGAATATCTCTAGCCGGCCGATGATAAATTATCTTTTTCAAAAGCTGAAAACTGAAGAATCCTAACGACCTTCCTCAAAAGCCTTTTGTTTACAAAGCATAAAATCGCTAAGACAACAACCGCAATTTCGGAAATAATTGTGCACAGCAGGAGCCTTACTAACTTCCTACTATTTCTAGCGTTAAAAAATCTACACAACGACTCTTTGAGTTTTCTTTTAAATTGTTCCAGGCGTAGGTCTAGCTCTCTTTTAAAGATTCCTTGCCATTTCGCAGTTCCAACTCTCGGGGCGTAAACGTAGAGAACAATGAACTTACAGGTAGGAAGCACCCACCATAAAGCGGAAAAAACGCCCGTTTTTTCCCTTGGTGAATAACTTAAGTAGGTGATAAAAGCGTGACAAACGCTCTTAGAAGCTGTTGGCGAACTTCCTAGGTATTCCCACACCCTCAACCACTCTGGCTGACACGCCCATTTTAAAGTAATCGGAAGAAACAAGGCGCCGAGGAAATAAACAATAAAAATAACAGATGCGAAATAACTATTAAATAAAAAAACTAACGTTGAAGGCAAAGAGAAAGCGGGAATTAAGGAGCGGAGGATGAAAAGCAGCAGGAAGAGAACGAGATAGCCTTTAATAAAAGGAAAAGAAAATTTCGCAAACTGCTTGTCATAGGCGTTAGAAATGGAGTTATAGGGGGCAACAGCAACCTCTGTTTCCTTTTTTTGCCGCGTCCTATCTTTTGGCATTTAACCCACATCCAGTTCGTAACTTGTAACTTCTGTTATATTTTTAACATGCATTGATCTGCAAAGCAAGTCAATGAAAGTACCGGTTTACTTATCTGCTGGAATTCATCCATATATCGTCCCCTAGTAGCCAACAAGAGGGGTTATGTCAAACCATACGGATTGGCAGTTGGCCTTCCGCCACTTTCCAATTCTCATTGAAAATATGAAACCCTCTAAAAAATGAGGCGAATTGTCAAAAGGGGAGAACAGAATTACTTGGATTGTAATAAACTCGGCCTCAGGAATTTAACTCAGCGGAAGAATGTGATGCAGTTAATGAAGACACATTGATTTTCGAAAGTAAATCCGATCAAGACATGATGCTGAGTTCGGTTGGAACGCTTTCATCTCGTATACATTACGAACTTTAATTCATCAAGAATATTGCAGTATTTCCTACGAAATTCGCTTTTTTCCGAGTTGATCGTGCTTACTTGCTTTCAGCACATAAATTCCTTAGACAAGACGATACCTTCAAGCGCAGATTGCATCGCATCGACGCTTGAATAATAACCGCTCACTGTAACAAAGGAGCGCAACATCGAAATAGGCGCTCCTTTTCGTCCATGTGGAACCATCAGGCCGGACTCAGCTCGGCTGCTTTGATTTTCTGAAGCTCTTCAATCGGGAGTCCACTGACTTCGGCAATCATTTCCAAAGACATCTGCCCGAGTTGGATGAGTTTTGCAGCCATTTCCATTTTTCCCTCGGTCCTTCCTTCGGCTCTATTTTGGTTGGCAATAACCAGCTCTATGCCGGAAAGCTCGCGCTGCCCTTCTTCGGTATCTTTAAAAAAACTCATTCGTTTTGCTAAAACTTCGTTTTTCATTTGATCCGCTCCTGTGCAGAAAAAGTCATTCATCAATTTTCCGATGGCATCGTTTCCTCGGTACTCACCATTGACGAAAATGATATGGGTTCCATCCGAAAACGGTGTTTTGTCCTCAAGGTACATCCTTTCGACCTGATAGGCAGGCAGTCCTTTTCCCCGATAGTCCTTTTCTGTGATAAATATGACATAGGTTTCTACGAGATCGTTAAAATCGGAACTTTTTTCGAGACTGTTGGTATCCAAAAGAGCACTGTGGTAACGGGCTCGTTTGGTCAAAACCGAAGAAACTGTGCGCTGAACCTCGATATTGATCAGATTCCCGTTTTCGTCTGTGGCTAAGGCATCCAGACGGACCGTTCTTTTATCGAGTGCGTTCAAATCCTCCTGCACCGAAACTTCTTGGATTTTTACCAAAGGATGTCCCAGGTGCTTGAAAATTTCATGAATTACCACCTCAATATATTTCGGGTCGTCCTTAAAGAAGACCTCAAAGAAAGAGTCGTCAATTAGGCGGACATCTCTGATGTAATCAAGAGTTCTTTCAGACATAGCCGTTCCATTAATCGCATATCTCAATTGTACCAACAAGCAGAAAAATGGAATTATCCTGAAATTGTTAATAGAGAGGAAGACTAAAGTTGTTCGTTTATTTAATGACGTGCTGTCAGATCCTAAGTTAAAAAATCTGGAGTTCCCAGTAAAGAGCATTTTCAAAGTGAACGTATCTCCCCATGTCCGCAATCGATCGGTTAAGTACACTCTTATTTTAGGTGTCCGTAAAATAGGAAAAGTAGATACGTACAGGATGTATAATACGTACATCCTTTAAGTACATATTGGACCGAGCATTATGGGAAGAGTTTTTGCTTATTGTCGTGTTTCAACGAATGACCAGAAACCTGAGAATCAAAAGTTGGAAATACTGAATTCCGGATTCCGAGTGGAACCAAAAAGATTCGTCGAAGAAAAGATAAGCGGTTCTGTTTGTGCCTCTAAAAGACCGGAGTTTCTCAAACTTCTGGACCGGCTAGAAGAAGGAGATTCTCTTGTCGTAACCAAACTTGATCGTCTCGGTAGGAATGCATTAGACGTAAGACAGACCATAGATATGTTGGCTTCAAGGGGAATCAAAGTCCATTGTTTGGCTTTAGGAAGCACTGATTTAACCAGCCCATCCGGAAAGATGACAATGACAATCCTTAGCGCCGTTGCCGAGTTCGAAAGAGATTTGATTGTTGAAAGGACACGGTCCGGTCTCGAACGCGCAAAAGCTGAAGGGAAAAAACTTGGGCGTCGTTTTTCTTTAAACAGCGCCCAACAGCAAGCAGTCATAGCTGACTTAAAGTCAGGCAAGTCAGTTTCGGAGACAGCAAGAAAATTCAACACTTCCAGGCAAACAATCCTGCGTGTTCGAAACCTATGGCAAGACCGGCTACAGTAGGGCGACAGGTTGTCTCGTACCTATTCCATGCCTGACGCTGAGATAAACATCTTTGAGAACACTATTAACGTTTTAGTGAGTAAGGAAACAACGAAAAAAGTTGTTAACAGGAAATATTCGACCGGCGAGGTTCGCTTAAAGCTCCGTCACTTGCATCCGGAGCTTTAAACGAAATTGTTAATGTATAGGTCGCATTTGAGTAATCGGACCGCTCGAGCGCACCCTAAAAATTGTAGGATGCTTTGATGTTAAACGTCCCTCCGTATTGTTTTTTTCCTTGGTTCAATACTGCAAATGCATCCAAGGAGAATTTGTCTTTAGTAAAACCGATAGAGGCGGCTTCCGATATTGAATATCTGCTTAACTTACCCTGTGCCGAAAAATCCAGATTCGAGTAAAGGAACTTGGTCTTAAAATCGGGATTGGTCAGCATCGCTGCAGAGATTCCGAGAGAAGGACGGATCGTGTAACCACCCACTTCATGACTTCCGGACCATTTGCCTCTCAATCCTATCAGACCGGAAGTGAGATGAGTGTCGTCATATTGAACAAGCCCTGTGCCGGTCGTCTGAAGACTAAAGTCGTTCTGTTTTATTTTCAGAAATCCCGCAAAACCGGAAGCCTCAATCTTATAAGCGTCCGATAAAGACAAAGCTACACCGCCATTAGCCTCACCGTAGAAGAAATGAGAGTTAATTTTCTCTGTATCCGATCCGAGATTATCAAATACGTTCCAGCTCGTTCTCAGCAGACCGGTCATGAAGCGACCGCCAAAGAATAAACTATCTTTGAAGTTGTGACGTAGTGAGCCGCCCAAGACGTAGTGATTCCCGTGATTTTTTACTATTCCGGAATGCCCTTTTAACTTTCCGAAACCAGCTGCCCCAAAAATCTGGATCCTGTTTTTGTCTATTAATTTATCTCCGCGAAGGATTAGTCCGCCAAAATAATGATGATAGCCGGTTGAGGAACTGTTCCGCTGAAACGAGGCCCATGGCTGAACATTAATGCTCCAGTTCTCCCTACCGTCTTCCGTCAAGGTATTCTCGGTCAATAAATTCAAGTTTCTGATTAAATCGAAATTAGAAGACAAGGCTGAATAATTCGTGATATGTCCCAAGCTATTTTTAGGGCGCAAATCAAATTTCGCCTTTAAATGATTCATGTCAGGCCCTGAAATTGAGACCATTTCAATCATGCTTGAAGAGGAACGCGGATTCAAAACGCCTTCAATACGGGTCAGATCCGGAACCGCGGCTGTTTCGTCCTCATACAAGTAGAAAAGCGGCCCAACCTCAATTTCAAATGGGTTACGTTCAATTTTGGCCGGTTTCAAAAAGAACTTCGAGTCTTGAGCTATGAGCAGCTTTCCGTTTGAATCTTTTTCAGTACGCAACGCAAAGGGTGCATATGACGACGTTTCTGCAAGATCCAGGAACCAATCTCCCATAACGACCTGTCCGTCACCTTGGATGTCGGCATAAAGCTGATGTATGAATTGATTTTGAGCAGAACTCCTTGAAGTTAGATCTGCCGGAGCATTACGCGAAAGACGGATATCGCCCGTCTGAGAAACGAGCGCTACGCCATTGTCTGTCAGACTCAGCGCAATCGCAGCGGTCGTATATTCCTTTGCAGCAGTTATTTCGATTAGCCCTTCATTTTTAATTTCCAGGACAGAATTGTCGCCTGTTATTCCAAACATACCCAGAGCCAATGCACGACCTGAAACTTTCGTTGTCGCCCCTACTTGTGAAGTGTCTGTTTCAACCTTCAAATGTCCGCCTTGTTCTGCAGTTACATTGAAATTCTCAATTTCATTTTGAATTTCCGTATTGCTGTCCGTTTTAACCTCATAAGAAGTCCGGATCTTGATTGCTCCCTTGTTAACGGCTCTTACCACTCCCAAATCGCGGGTTTGTGCTTGCATCCCGATGAGAGATATGTCGTTATTGACAATTGCGTTGGTATTAACCACCGGTTGGAAAAGATAGGAAATTTCACCCAGATTAGAGGGGAGGCTATTCGGTTTCGTATTTTCAGTGCTTAGAGTCAGTTTAGTATCTGCTGCTAAATTAATTCTCGTATCGGCTTTCAGGTCTATGGCGGCTTCATTAACTGCTTCTCCGTTAATTACGGAAATTCCGATAGTCGCAATGTCTATTTGAGCTACTCCGTTAAAAATCGATGAGGGCGTAATTTGGCAGTCTGCCCCCGGAAGATTAAGCACCCAATCATTTTCTCCATTCGAGTCAAAGAAGTCAGAAGTGCCGGGTATCGATAAGTCTGCATTCTGCTTGACCGTAAGATTTACAGTTGAAGGAGCGGTATAAAAAATGTTGTTTCGATTAACCAGGGACTCTCCTGTTGCAAAAACTCCCACAAATCCTTGTGAAATTAAATCGGTTCGTTTTTGATTTACTAAAACACTGGAGATTTCCACTTTACCGGCTGTACCAAACAATTTGAAGTCGTCCCACTGTTCTTTAACTTCTTTGTTAAATAGATTAACCTCTTGACTAAGTTCAGCGGCCTGCGCCAAGGTTATAGAAACGGTCGACATCACCGCGATGGCAATAGGTTTAATTTTTTCTTTTACTGACAGATAAAAAATTGGAAATTCCTTGAGACGCATATCAATCCTTTAATTTTTATAAAACCAGTCCGGTGAGGACAATAATTTTTATTATTTTGTAAGAGTAGGCAGACTCTGTATCAAAGAGAACTTGATTTCAGAAGTTTCACAGTTGACTATATCCAGTTTGCTGAAAACTATTTCGGTATTATTGGTATTTTTCGCTTATTAGGTTAATCAAAATTATCAGTAACACCGTCTGCTCAAGAAAAAAGAGGATGTGCTAATTCCACAAAAGTCGAATTTTGCAGCATCCCCTTTGAGATTCCGGCTTGATTTAGTTCAAAGACTTCTTAGCCGTTGTTCTGCGAGTCGTTGTCTTTTTAGGTGTTTCGGCCTTTTGTGCTTTCGCTTCCTGCTCTATTTGATTTGCCCTGAGCTGTTCCGGACTGACGAATTTGATATCCATCATTACAACCTCTGAGAGCCTCAAATAAACCCTAGAACCGTTAAATTGATAAACTTCGTCTCTTCCCTCTCTAGTACATCTTTCAAAGGCATCTTTGAACGCAGTAAACTCTTTGTTAACCTCCCGACTTTCAGTCTCATCTGAAATTGAAATTACTCTCCCGCCTTTAAAAAAAATATTTAATACCTGCATTTTCATTTAATCCTTTTTATTCATTACATTGCGGCCGTGTGAGCCGAATAATCCATAAATCGTCCTCATCACAAAAAGAGCTCTTACGAACTCCTCCGACAGCATCGGAAATCATTGTTTGATGCTCATTAATGTTTTTTTCTATAAGTGCAATTACTGAGTTTTCAAGCAACAACCTTTCTTTTATGGAAAAAACATCATCTAAAATAAAGAAGGGGCGGCCCTCTCAAAGCCATCAAAACCCCTTCCAACACGGTTTCATCGCTTCATTTTCCGAGGTGGAAAGCGACCGCGTGAGAGTAATTGGTTGCTACTTCTCTATGGCTTTATTTAGGGTCAGACTCATTGCCTGATTTTGCAGAACTTTCTGCATCTCCTCAGGGCTTGCCCCTCCTACGGCAGACTTCTGCTCCGACGGCTTGACCGGCAGCCGCATAACAGTAGAAATTTTGCAAAAATTTCTATGTAGCTCTTCTACATTATTCAAATCCAACGGCAAGCCGCCTGCTGCAAGAGTTTTAAGAACCCATGTAAAGTCTGCGAAAATGTCACCGCGACTGAATTCCGCCTCATGCGTGCCTTCAAACATATCGCACCAAGCTACCGTCACAAAAAATTCTCCGCTTCTGCGCTCCACTCGTCTGAGAACGATTTCTCCGGGAGACAAGGCGGCTTTTTCCTTCTTCGGTTTGATGTTGAGCTTTATATCCCCGAGTTTCATTGAAAAATCCTTTCTTTTGTGAAAGCTCTCCCTTCCTCTAAAGGGAGAGCTTGATTGAGTTAACTAAAAAGCGTTAGAAGCGATAGCGGGCTTCAAGCTTGACGCCGTGATCCATTCTGCCCTTGCTGCCGCCCGTTAAGCCATAGCGCAGACCGAAGGTTGCGGCACCTTTTTCAGCCTGAACGCCGAGGTTAACGTTGGTGGCAAAGTTGCCGGCGTATTCACCGCGGATGGTGTCGGTGACTCCGGCCTGGGAGAGCTTAGCCCGCTGCTTGGAGGAGCCTGCCTGCGGAATCAGCGTGACATCCAACTGCGGACGGACTTTCCAAGCCTGACCAACATCCAGATCTCCTCTTACAGCTACGCCGACCGGGAACTGCACCGTGTTGGTAGCGTCGAACTTATTGCTCCAAACCTTAGTACCGTTGATCTTGGTATCTGCTTTCTTGGTCTTGCCGTGGACGTAACGAACGCCCACGTGCGGGATGATATTGGCGCTTCCAACCTTAAAGTTGTATTCACCTCGTATACCCAGAGAGACCAGATCCGTTGTCGGATCAAGCTTGGCTTTGCCGTCGGCAATGGCGGAGAGGTTCTGATCAATGCGAGAAGAGTTGTGCAAGTAAGACAGGGTGCCAACTACATTCACGTTATCAACCGGAGACCAAGCGCCGTAACCGTGTACACCGAAGGAGTGGTACTTATTCTTTGTCTTCAGCAGATCGCCCGTAGACTTCAAAGAACCATGGTCATAGCTAAGTGCAGCGCCAAGGATCACCGAAGCTGCTTCAAACTTATGATCCGCACCGATTACGAAGCCATAAGTGTTGGTGTCATAGCCGAACTTATTAACGCCTGTAGCAGAGAGCGTCTTGAACTTCTGTTTGCCGCCTAAGACGTCAACCCAAAGTTCTGTACCGCCCTTCATCTGGCCTTCAGGAGTAAAGGCTGCCGACTTCATAGAGACACGGCCTTCAGTTGTATCGACTGCGCTCATTAAGTCATTCAAAGAGACAGACATTGCGCCGCCGGCAAAAGCGAGGTTAGCGGCTGAGTTAACCAAAGTGGTCTTCTGATCAACACCCAGAACCTTATCCTTAAGGATGCTCTTAATAAAGTTCGTACCCTTATCTCTCATGTAGTAGTTCGAGATATTGGGGATTGCGATGTTCGGGTAAATCGCTCTAACGTCGGAGAGTGTCGCTGTAACAACCACGTTGTCGCCCTGGTGAGCGATTTCGAGGTCGTAGTCGAGACCCGAGCCTTCATCCCAGGCATAGAGGTTATCTTCTGCCCAACCGTTCAGGGTAATCTGACCTGCGTCACCCAAGACGATATAGTCGCCGTTTTCTCCGATACCGGTCAAAACAAGAGTTGCACCGTCTTCGACTGTCACATCATGACCGTTAAGCGTTAAGGCCGGCTGGTCTTTTTCCATTCCGCTGACGTTGACCAAAGTGACAGAATCTTTCGCAAAGAGGACAGAATCAACAGGCTCAGCGCCGCCAACGTTTAGGGTACCGGCTGCACCGATTACAGCAGGTTTGTTGACGACCAGCAGTGCGCCGCTGTTGTCCTTAGCGGCTCTGAAAGCAAGGCCTTTGTCAACGCCGCTTTCACCGAGAGCAAGCATACTGCCGGAAGCTACAGCCATATTGGTGTTGATTTCGCCGTTTACGTTCATCAACTCAACATTTGCAACTCCTTCGGCAGCTCTGGTCTGTCCGGCCAACTGACCAACATAGAAATCTCCGCCGTTGAGGTACGCATTAGTAATCTTAATGGTCCCGTTTCGGAGCAGAACGCTGCTCTCCTTGCTTTCGCTTCCTTCTCCGACATTAACAGTAAGCTCTCCTATCTTGTGAGCTCCTTCGAGAGTTAAGGTACCTTTGGCAAGGTTGATCTTGTTAAAGTCACCGCCGTCTTTTGCGCTCCAGAAAGAGCCGCCTTCAAGGCTTAATTCATCAAATTTTGTATTGCCTTCCGTGTAGAAGGAGCCTCCTTCATTAACGGTGACTTTCTGACCAAAGTTGACTTCACTATTAGCGCCTTCGGCGAGAATTGAGCCGTCAACCTTAACGGAATTACTTGCGAAATTAAGTTTAGAGTTGTCTGCTCCGTTATAGGAACCGGTAAAGCTCAGCTCTTCTGTTGTCTTGACATTAAGAGTTCCCTCGTTGTTCACTGCTGCATCCGCGTCAGCCATAACGAGGTTGCCCAAATCTGCAGTGCCGAAGTTGGTGTACTGAGCACCCTCCAAGAGATTGAGCGTTCCGCTAACCGTTTGTGTTCCGGCATTAGATACTTCAGCGCCGTTTTCGATTGTCAGGCTGTTAAATTCGCTCTTACCGGCGGAAGAAAGTTTGGAATCAGCCTGGGCCGTCAGAGTTTCATTCTTGACGATCAACACAGATCCGGCTTGGCCGTTGTAGACTGCATTGAATTCATCGTTGTCAGCTGTAAGTTCCAACTTGCCCTGACTGTTGACTGTCCCCACGCCTTTGAAGTTTCCAACCGTCAGGCTTGAGCCTTGACCCAGATTGACGACTTTTTCTCCGTCTTGACCAAATTCAAGTGCTTCCCAATCGGCTGTGCCGTTATTAGCGTAGGTGCCCGCAACTGTGAGCGTAGTACCCGTTTGATCACCGGATGTCGTGTGCGTTTGACCAGCTGCGACTGTTAAACCTGCGTTAAAGTTGGATTTACCGGCGGTATTGAACGCTGCGTTCTGGGTAAGAGCCACGTCAGCTACAAATACAGAACCCTTTTCTCCGACATAGGCGGTCTGAAGTTCTTTTGCAGCAGAAACGGCCGCGTCGTCAAGAAGGTTCACGCCGGAAGATCCGGTGTCTCCGTCTGCCGTGGCTTGAGCCGCGATAATGAATGTACCTGCGTAGTTGTGAACGGTACCGTTACCGGTCAAGTCATAAGTTTTGACCTCGGCATTATTATTCAGGTCAAGTTTGCCGTCCACTTTGAGGTTAGTCACCTCAAACCTGCCGGTCTGAGCCTGCATTAAGCCGTTTTCTTCTACGTTGACAGCGCCTACCATTCCCACGGTCTTATCGTGGTAAGAACCTAAAATCAAAGTGCCGTTTCCATTGACAGTAATTTGTCCGTCACCGGACGTACTGCCCAAAAGCTTGGAATCAGCCGGCTCTTTGCTTTCGCCCTCAGCGACTTTTGTTCCCGCCAAACCTAAGGTATACCCGTCCGTAATCGTCACGTCGCTGACACCGCTGATACCCTGGAAGCCGATACTTGCGTCCAAGTAGTTAGTGGTATCGTTGTTTTCTCCCTGACCGATTACCAGAGCGTTGCCCTTTCCTTTTTCAGTGCCTTCTTCCGTGTAGTAGTTATTTAAAGTGGTGCCACTAAGAATGAGATTAAAGTTCTTGGAACTGTCTTTTACAACATTCTTTGCGGTGTCCAATGTAAAGACTCCGCCAAATTCACCCGTGTAGTTTGCTGTGAAATTATCATCACCCTCTTCAGGATTATAAATTTCAACGAGCTTGTCAAAGGAGGAAAGATTGTAAGAGTCGTCAGTAAAGATGAAGTGAGCTTTACCATCCGGGCCTTGAGCAAGGGTGTTCTTATCAAACTTAGCAGCAACGGCAGTGGGAGCCCCAACATCTTCCGGCTTGAGAAGATCATCTCTTTGTTCCCCGTCGGGAATGCTTTCCGTTGAGGTATCCGGCATATTCATGTCAAATAGCTGATCTAAAGTTGTCTTTAACACACCTCCGTTAAGCGTGATGTTGAAGCTATCGATCTTGTCAACATCCAGCATACCCCCGGTCTCAATAACGTATTTATTGCTATTGTCGATCTGCTCGGCCTTAAGGGTTGTAAGCCCTTCAAGCTCCGATTCAAAACTATCTTCTGCCCCAGTATAGCTTTCAGTGCCTGTCACGTTAATAGTATTACCGGAGAAGTTTGCTTTATCGCCGTTAAACACATTGTTAGTAAAGATTCCCAGATCAAAAGTGCCTTCAGAAAGATTGATCGTAGAGTCTTTTGTTACGTTGCTGGCGATTGTCAACGCGCCGCCGTTGATATTAATAACAGCCTGGTTTGCGGCCAAGTTATCAACAGTCAGAGTGCTTCCGGCTGCGAGGGTCAAGGCAGGACCATTGCCTTGGTTACCTTCTTCCCCTACGGCCACGTCACTCAATATAAGATCTTTAACTTCCAACGTGCCGCTTTGGTTAACGAAGCTTCCGGGGCCTTGAACTAAAATTTGATTGACGGTTTTTTCGCCATTCTCGTAAGTACCACCGTCATTCGTAAACGTGGAACCAGCCAGGACGATATCGTTTGCTCCGTTAAGATTGCCTGCATTAACGAAAGTTTGTCCTTCACCTAAAACAAACGGTTCTTCTGAGCCAACTGCGATATTGATGGTTCCGGAATTATTGGTCTCCTTAACGGCATAATTACCGGCAACGTTAACAGTGCCGTTTGCCTCCACGGAAACTGATTTAAACGCTGCATCGGCAAGTTGCAGCACACCTCCTGCTGTTCCTCCTTCTTTACCGACAGTAACTTCTGCATCGGCCGCGTTAAGGGTTCCTTGGGCTAACGCTGCGGTGCCGGAGTCAACGGCTAAAGTTTTGAAAGAGAGATTGCCCTTGTTGTAGAAACCGATGTCACTTGCTTGCTCTGCCGCTACCGTTAAATTCTCCAGGTTGGCTGTACCTTCATTGAGGAAACCAACCTGCTTGTTGTCCAACGAGCTATGTGCAAAGTAGTTCGTGCCGGCAACCTGAATACTAATTCCTTCAATCTCGCCTGAATTTGTTACTTCTTTTGTTGATTCAAACGATAAAATTCCTGCCGAAGGCTGCCCATCAACTCCCTCTGCTGCAGCAATTTTCGCACCCTTATAGTTTATAAAAGAGCCTTTTACAACCTCAGCATCTGCTCCGTTACTCTTAGCAAGTTTTACGACGGCTTGGGCCTCTTCACCGCTCTGATTATAAAATGTAGTGTTTTCACCAGACTTAATGCCTGCAACGGTGAGGGTTCCTTCGTTTTGAAAGGCACCATTATTCTCGTGATCCGTCAAAGAAAGCGCTTCTGTGACTTCAAAAATTCCTTTATTAGTGAAATTGCCGGCTACATCGAAACTTTGTGCCTTAATCGTTCCAAAGCTGCTTGAGTCTGCATCTCCAAGTTGTGTTAATTGAAAGTTCTTTACCACCAGCTCTTTCTTATTGTTGATAGACCCCGAGAGGCTATCGTTATCGCCGCTTAAAGTAACAGTACCGCTATTGTCTAGAGAACCCTGAAATGCGAAGGAATCTGAAACGGTGACGCTGCCGCTGCCCGCTACTTCTATTCTGCCGCTGCCATTTTCACCTTCTAACATAGCAACTGCTCCGATCGCAACTTCGCCTGAAGTGATCAGAGAAGAGTTTGGGCCTGCCTTATATGTAGCCATTTCGAGAGAGCTGACAACAATGGCATCGTCTACTTCGCCGCTCCCTACTTTAATGAAACCACCGGAGGAGTTTACTTCTGTGACTTTGAATTTTCCTTTGCCTTCAAGCTGCAACGTACCGGATTCAACCAACGACACAGTCCCATCTACATTTAGGTTTGTGGCATCTTTTCCAGGACCATCCTGACCAAGATAAAGGATGTTTCCCTCTCCGGAAACTGTGAAATTGGACCCAGTGGTGGCACCTGTGTCATCCGTAACACCCAAAAGTCTGACTTCTCTGCTTGTAATCGAAACTGAATCAAAACCGGTGATATTAGTAATGGCAAGAGGATTAGCCTTAAGGTTCAGGTTTGTGTCAGACCCTGTCTCATTAGAGATTGTAAGGTTAGAAGAACCTGTCAGAACATCATCTGGAGCGGTAAATTCTGTTGTTCCGCCATCCAGAGCAGACTGCAAGGCTGATACTGAGTACTCTGTAGCGTTTGCAACAGGAGTTAACAAAGCTCCTGCCAGAGCCGCTGCAGAAACAAGCACTGCACTCTTTATAGATTTGCCTGAGTTCCGCTGCACGCCCTTGTTTTCACTGACTACTACAAAACTTTGCCTGAAATAATTCCAGACCGCTTTATAAACTTTATTCATATGTATTCTCGCTTGAGAGGGGTACCGGCCAGGCGAGTCCTTTAACTTTTTCTAGCCGGATGTTGTTGATTAGCTGCGTTTTTTTGCTGATTTCCGTGAAGGAGGAAGAGCTGAAACTTTTGCTGAATCCACCAAATTCTTCAGATAATCGTCTGCCCGTCTTTGATTCAGCTGTGTGGTAAGGAGCTGCTTTACGTCTTCAAATTTCGGAAACGGCACGACTTTTGTATCCTCGAGCTTGATGACGTGGTAACCGGCCGGAGACTGGTATGGAATGCTCAGAAGCTCCCCCTTCTTCAGTGACTGCAGCAAGGAAACGAGGTTTGGATCGTTGAATGATTTAATAAACAGGTTAGGAAGCTCTCCTCCTTTTGTTGCTGAAGACCTGTCAGTGGACTCGCTTTGGGCCAGTTTTGCCATGTCAGCGCCCGCCTTGATCCGGACAATCAGGTCCTGAGCTTTTTCTTTGGTAGGAACGACAATCTGACGAAGTTTTATTTGGTTGGGATCGTATTTGCTCTTGAGAGAGTCGTAGTAGGCGGCTAATTCCTGATCCGTAGGCTGCTTGCTTAAAATGTTCTTTTTCACAAGCTCCTCAACCAACAGCTCAGTCTTTTTGTCTTCGAGCTTTCCCAGGTAAGCAGCTGATGAGCTGATTTTCTGCTTTGCAGCTTCCTGTGCGATTGCAGCCTGTGTGATAAGAATCTTTTGGGCTCTTGCTTCTCTGTCCTTAGGATCCTTAACTCCCATTTCACCCAAATAGTCCATGTACTGCTTCACATTGTTGGACGAAATGGTCTGCCCGTTAACAGTAAAAGCTGTCTGAGCTGAAACCGGGAGCGCTAAAGAAAGCAAAACTGCGCTTAAAACTAACTTCATTAATAAACCTTTTGTTGATTAAGAAAAGATTGGTTGAGATTGCCGCTCCGGCACTTAGGCCGGAGCAGCGCTAAATTAGCTACCACTGGTAACCGACACCGACGGAGCCGCCGACTTTGGATTGAGTGTTGCCGCTGAAAGTTCCCTTGAAGACCCAGTGACCGTTGTCGGAAATCTTAGAAACACCAATCGCGATGGCGCCTTGACCGCCAAATGTACCTAATGCAGCAGAGGCCATGCCTGCGCCCGGTCTGTAGGCCTGGGGCAAGCCGGCTGTTGCGATTGCCTGAGCGATACCGGCTTTGGCACGCTTATCAACATCGTTGATTCGAGAAGCCAAGTGTCCGGAAACCTGATTCATTTGCCGTACGTTGACTGCGTCGGTAGGTGCTACACCATCAGCAACTCCGGTAATACGGTTTCCGCCGGCATCAATGCCGCTCTTGGAAATGCTCGGGCCCTGAGAGCTGAAATAAATTCTGCTCGGCTCTATGACTACAGCGTTATCTGCAGTACCAACTGTGATCTTTTCGCTTGCCTCTATGGTCTTGGTCTTAACGCTGTCAGCCTTAACCGACTTAACTTCGATATCGTCAGCCAAACTGATTGCGTTGTTGTTGATCGCAATGTTGGTGCCAGCCGTGTAGTGAGCTGCTCTGGCAGTAATACCGGCACCAGTATCAGAACTTCCGGAATCAAGCGTAGCAGCCTCGTTTACAGCGCTTGCAGGAGCCGAGTGAAGATTTGCCCCGCCCGTTAAGCCTTTAACTGTCTGTTGACCGACGATGTTGCCGTCTTCCAGAGCTAAGGTATTAACGGAAGTATTCTCTTCGCCTCCTGAATTTGCTCCCGATGCCGCCCGAGTCTTTGCAAGCGTTGCCGTGCGAGCTGCTGTTTGGGTCTCTTCCTGAAGCACTCCCTTATCCACAAGGTGGTTGTACAGGCGTTCCAGCTGTCCGACAGTTGCCGCATCATCGGAGCCTGTTCCAGCCAAAAGTCCAGTTAGACGCTGATTGGAAAATGCGACAGTGCTGGTTTCAGGATTGAACTGCAGTGTTGATCTCCCGCGGCCAATCGTCCCGTCAGATCTCAATTGGAGCCCGTTATTTCCACCCATCTTGATAGAGCCGGAGGAAATTGTTGTACTGCCGAGCTGGATCTGAGCCGTATCGATGCTTACTCTGCTGTCTCCCTGAGATACCTGGATGCTGCCGCCTTTGATGACGGCCGATCCATTGACTGTAGAGTTGACTGAAATTTCATCCTTGGAGAACGTAGCCGCTGAGCCAATCTTCAGACCTCTTGAATCAATCGTTAGAGCGGAGTTGTCGGTGCCAAAAGTGACCCTGTTACCGAGATCAACCGTGTATTGTTTTCCCGGACCTTCGTAACTTTGATCCTCTACCACTTTGACGTTAGTACTGCCTACAAGTTTTGTGGCGTTGGCGTTCATCTGGCGGACGTTTACTGCATCTCCATCGTCCACTCCATCCTGAACATTGGCAATTTTCTTACCGGCCATGTCCAACCCAACCTGATCTTCCGAGCCATATCTAAGAGCCGGACCGCCTGTAAAGCCGACGGAAGAACCGGTTATGCTCAGAGCATCACCAACTCTTAAGCCATCTTTATCAAGTTTGGCATAGCTCTGAGTACCGTCCGAATTGAGGATTTCCAAAGAAGCGGAAACCCCTGCTCCTTCCTGCATCTCACTCTTTAATTTGACTTGATTGGCCAGGGAGAAATCTTTGTATTTGGTCCCGTTTTTCTCTTCCTCCCAATAGTACTCTATCAAATTACCACCTGGGGCAGCTCGACTCACAACAACTGTCTTACCTGAGGCCTCCAAGGCTTCTAAAAATTGTCCGTATTCAACAGGTTGACCGGAAGCGTCTGCTCTGCTCAGTCCTGTAATCCGAGAAGCTTCCTTGAGACTCAGACCGCTTTCATTCAAGGTTACACTTCCGACTTTCACAGAAGCCCCGCTGGCAAGAGAAAGTCCTTCAGCACCCAACGTATGAGCACCTGCGACCAAAGAACCGGAAGCAAGATTTAAGCCGTTGCCGTCTAAGGTCAGATTACCGATCTTAAAAGCATCGCTATGGAGATAATTGGACGGAGTACTGCCTGTACCAAATTCGACACCTGCAGAGTTGAACTTCGTAGAACCAACCTTAAGACCGTCCTTATTCAAAGCAGCGCCAGAGGAGATGCTTACAGAACCGGCCTCAGTCAGATTGATAGTGTCGTTGAGGTTTGCGGTATAAGTCTTGCTGCCGTCAGAGTTATCAGCCGGAGTTACGGTGATATTGGTTCCCTTTTCTGCAAGTTTCGTAGTGGCTGCGGCCTTTGCTGCATTCAACTGAGAAACATTCACCGCATCGGTATCCGACGTACCATTGGCAAGACCCGTAATCTTCTTGGAAGCCATCGCCAAGCCGTTGTTGCTCAAAGAAGGTGTATTGCTGCCAAAACCAAGAGACGTACCGTTGAGAGTTGCATTGCCGATTTTCAGACTTGATGAAGTCAGCGTAGAACCCGAGACGCCGACCTTCAATGAGCCGTCACCTGCAAGAGTAACATTCTTATTGAGTCCAACTGTGTAGGTTTGGCCGTTAGTAGGGTCAGGATTCTCTAAATGTGAGATAGTGATGTTATCTCCCGCTGTTACCTTGGTAGCATAGTCCTTCATCTGACCCACGGTCACAGCATCGGTGTCCGCAGAGCCTCGGGCTATCTGGACCAAACGGCGCCGTAACTCGCTGTTGCCAAACGAAACAGTGTCAGCCTCATAAGCCCTGGAACCATAGCCAATGGCGACAGAATTCATGCTTCTGGCTAGGGCAGTACCTCCAAGTGCCACAGAATATCGTCCGGTTGCTTCAGCTGCAGCCCCTATTGTAGTAGCATACTCGTTCGAAGCCTCAGAGCCATTTCCAATTGCAACTGAGTAATAAGATGAAGAATCTGCTCCTACGCCAACAGCCATTGAATGGGCGCCAGTTGCTCCTGCACCATATCCAAGTGCGAGTGTACTTTCCTCTGTAGCTTGTGCTCCTACGCCAACAGCTGTTGAAGACAGCCCAATCGCTTGTGCGCTATATCCAAGTGCGGTTGTATTTTTGGCAGTAGCCTTGGCACTGTTTCCTACTGCTGTTGAATAATCGCCGGTTGCTCTTGTATTATTCGCAATAGCGGCCGATTTCAATCCATCATGATTGGCGTCGTTTCCAACATAAGTACTGTCTGTTCCCGAGGCAACAGTTTCCAGCGGGACAGCGCCAAGGCTCGCGGCAGCCAGAGCAGAAACGACAACTGCGGTCTTGCCTTTGGACTTTAATCGTGTAAATTCATTAGCTACAACGAGGCATCCTCTAACTCGATTAAAAACAACTTTGAAACACCTATTCATATTTTTCTCCTAAGGATAATCGTCGAAGAAAAGAGGAGGGGTTACTTTCTTACGAGCACATTTCCCCCAGATTTCAAGGCGAGCAAGAAATTTTTATGGATTAACGAAACCTAAAAAGTGCAACTAAAACCTTTGGTTTTAGGCGGTTTCGAAAGGAAATAGAAAATTCCCCCGAAACGCCTCCGGAAAGCAGAAGCGCTGCGAGGGAATGGTTTGTGAAAAAGAAAGATGCGAGCTATGTCCGCTGCAATATTTTTCAATACAGCAGGCATGCGAACCCCTCTTCGACTGCTGACAAAGCAGGAAGACAAGGCAAAAATTGAAGGATAATCAGAACAGATGCGGTGAGAAATACCGCAAAGAGAGGCGCGAAGCCTAACGTTAAGGAGCCGAATCAACCCACCTAATTGGGGGGGGGTAGACGTGTTGAATTACTGATCGATTTAATCATCTTTTCCTCGGGACGGAAATAATATTTATAAGATTTATGGGTTCATAATAACCTACGAGGCCGAAAAAACAACAACAAGTTGCTTAGGGCTTTCCCGACTACTTACCGGATTAAACTGACAAATGAGATCGCATGAAACTAAAAATTTAACTGTAAATTATGAAGTTACAGATTCAGGGGTTACATTTATTTTGTGATTTATTTGCAGACCCCACTTCAGCAAAAAAACTAGAGTTGTAAAAAAACAACGAAATAGACACTCGGACCCTACAAGAAGCAAAGATAAATTGAGGTCCCGTGGCTGATCAAGGTTATATTCCCTGAGGTAACAAATAAGTTTTAACTCTTTGCTATAAATTTTTAAAAAGGCCGCTCCAGGTGCAAAACATCTTCCAAATAAGCGGCGCTAGTTAGGCTCTGCGCCTGTCTTATTTTTCTCATCTTATTCTAAGACTTGAAAAGACTTCCTCCTTCTACGATGCTTAAACTGCTCCGGACAAACCACTTTGCTCCGGCATTGGCAGCAGTGTCCGGAGCAGTTTAAGCATCGTAGAAGGAG
>USHK01000001.1 GCA_900554375.1 uncultured Sutterella sp. | reverse complement strand
GGAGTCGTCGGCAGCGTCAGATGTGTATAAGAGACAGGTTGTACGTCACGAAGATATGAGAGCGCTTAACTTTTATTCTTTTTCCTGTCGGTAGTTCAACTTGGCAGGCCGAATCGGTGCCGGACATTTCTGTTCCGACTTTGAATGCTCCGTCTTCTTCAAAAAATAAATTCATTGCGTCCTTTCGTTTTGACGTTATGACTGACTGGTATTACCTGTTCTCGGTAGAGTTTAAGCCTATCGCTTGCGGCTCAAACAAGAATTCTTAAGCGCCTGTAGGCGGTTACCCGCCTTGGGGATAGGCACAACGGTGATTTCTGCGCTAAAGCGACTATCCCGCAATAAAACTCATAATCTCTTCGACATGAGGCGCGAAGTTCGTAATTCTATGGTCTCCGTCCGGAATCTTCACAATCTTTGTATCTTTTAGAAAATCCAAAGTCTGCGTCGGGTCTAAGACTTCATCTTTCAGACTAATGAGTGAAAGATAATCCTGAGGTTTCTTCAAATCCTTTACAAGCATCTTCTCCAGCTGGATCATGAATTCAGGACAAACGTACATTTCTCGGTCAAGACCGCTCACCTTGTGCCAGCCCGGCTGGAAATCTACCTTTCCCCAGTTGCCTAAGGCAGGATTGAGCAATACGGCTTTGTCCACCAGGAGATGCTCTTTTGCCCACGCCGCATAAAAGCCTCCGAGTGAGGAACCGATCACATCCACCGGACCTCCTTTGAGATCTTCCTGGATAAGCTTAGGCAGATACTCAGCGACCTCTTCGGGCGAAATGTAGAGTTCCGGCGCGATAAACGGCTTTCCGATCTTTTCATGCGCTTCCCTAAGAAGTTTCGGTTTCGCAGAATTCGGATGCGACAAGAAGCCGTGCAGATAAACAGTAGGACGCATGGGTTTAGGCTCCGAACTTAGATTTCAATCCGTCCAGCAGTTTCTTGTGGACGCCGCCGAAGCCGCCGTTGCTCATTACTAAAATCGTATCGCCCTGCTCTGCTTGGCTCACGACATCTTTCACGAGGGCTTCCAGATCTTTGAACTCTTCAGCCTTTTCACCGAGCGGTGCTAAGGCAGCCGCTGTATCCCACTGCACTGCCGGTCCCTGATAACAGAAAACCTTGTCGGCCTGAATCAAACTGCCAGGGAGCTGAGCCTTCATTGTGCCGAGCTTCATCGTATTGGAGCGCGGTTCGAGAACAGCAAAGAGACGACCTGTCTGATACTTACTGCGAACGGCTTTGATCGTTTCTTCAATTGCCGTCGGATGATGAGCGAAGTCGTCGATCACTTTAATTCCGGCAACCTCTCCTTTTACTTCCATACGGCGTTTGACACCCTCGAAGCGGGATAGCGCGTCAACCGCTCTTGCCGCACTGACGCCTGCGTTCACAGCTGCTGCAACCGCAGCCGAAGCATTCAGAAGATTGTGTTCCCCGGGCAGTGTGAGCTCAAAGCGTCCGACTTCTTTGCCGCCGGCAAACAATCGAGCACCTTCATGTTCTACCAAACGCCAATTGCAGACCAGAGATGTTCCGAAACTTTCGGCCGGTGTCCACAACCCCATCTTCAGCACACGATGAAGCGCCTCTGAAGCCTCGTTGAAGATAATCTTTCCATGAGAGGGAATCGTACGAACCAAATGATGGAATTGGCGCTCGATTGCTTCTAAGTCGGGAAAAATATCTGCGTGATCGTATTCAAGATTATTCAAGATAACCGTGCGGGGACGGTAGTGCACAAACTTGCTGCGTTTATCGAAGAAAGCCGTGTCATATTCATCAGCTTCAATCACAAAATATTCCGACTCTGTCAAACGGGCCGAATGCCCGAAATTCTGCGGAACACCGCCGATGAGAAAACTCGGATTCAGCCCGCAGTCTTCCAAAATCCAAGCCAGCATCGAACTGGTAGTAGTTTTGCCGTGTGTTCCGGCAACGGCCAGCACATGACGGCCGTTAAGAATGTTTTCCTGCAGCCACTGCGGACCGGAGGTATAGGGCAGTCCGCGGTTCAGAATTTCTTCAAGCAAAGGATTGCCTCGGCTGATTGCGTTGCCGATTACGTATAAATCAGCACCGGCATCTAACTGCTGAGGATCGTAGCCCTCGATTAAATGGATTCCGGCCTGCTTTAGCTGGTCCGACATGGGAGGATAAACTCCGTCGTCGCAGCCGCTGACCTCTATACCAAGACTTTTTGCAAGCTGAGCAATTCCGCCCATAAATGTGCCGCAAATACCGAGAATATGGATGTGCACGATAAAATCCTCGCTAAATCAATGTGTGGCATTGTGCCACGACTGATCGGAAGAATCTTACCGACGGAATTAATATGAGAAGCAAAGATACCCGCGGACTGGCAGCTGAGGCTGCCGCCATCATTGCCGAAGGCGTTCCCGACTGGAGCGAGGCAAGACGCAAACTGGCCGAGGAATACCAAATCACTTCAAGCGCCCAATTGCCAGACGATGACACAATCGAATCAGCACTTCGAGAGCACTACGCCATTTTTGATCCTAAGGGGCATGCGGAACGCCTTCTTGAACTTAGAAGGGCAGCTTTGATCGTTATGAAAGAAGTAAGTGATTACAAACCTCTTCTAATCAGGGGCGTACTAAACGGGTGCGCGGACAAGTATTCGGACATTTATATCGCGGTTGAATGCGGCGATGCTAAATCTCTCGAAATCGATCTTATCGACCGGGAGATAGAGATTGAGGTTCTACCGAACGAACGGCCTGGGAAGAACGAACCGGTCGAAGAGATTATTTTCGAGGCCCCGATCATCAGAGGCGGCTATTTTGACGGAGAACAAATGACGGTTTGGGTTCGGCTGAAAGTATTCGAGAACCGTGCAAAAATCAAAAATCTAGCGAAGAAGGCGCCGGATTCTTGGCAGATCGAGGAAGAAACCGCAAAAACAGCCAACATAGAACAGCTGGAAAAGTTGATTTCACTCACTGAGTAACGATAGGTAATTACCCTTAAATTAGGTCGATCAGCTTTTAATTTCGTGCAATTTTCAGTTGCTTTTTCGAGGCAAATCGTTAGAAAACAGAAACAAGTTAGGTTAACTTACCTAAGAATTAGACGCAAATAGCGTCTATACTAGGCGAAAAACCAACTTAGCCGCGATTTAGCCCGCGGCTTTGCCTATGAAAAAACTACTTTTGATAAATGGCCCCAACCTCAACTTATTAGGAACCAGAGAACCGGACAAATACGGTACGACAACGCTCGCCGAAATCGAAACTGATTTAAGAGCATTCGTTGAGTCAACGGGCGGAACCCTTGCGACCTTCCAAAGCAATCACGAAGGTGATTTGGTCGATAGGATTCAACAGGCAGCAAAAGAGGGTATTGAAGCAGTCATTATCAATCCAGGCGCTTACACCCACACCAGCATCGCGATTCGCGATGCCTTTTTGTCTGTGAAGATTCCGTTTATCGAGGTTCATTTATCAAACATCTTCAAACGTGAGGAATTCAGACACCACTCTTATCTGTCTGATATCGCCGAAGGCTGCATTATCGGTCTCGGTGTACACGGCTACTTCTCCGCCGCAGCTTACTTCCTCACTGCTAACTAACTTCTTCTAATTTATATAGAAAGGCATTTCTATGGACTTGAGAAAACTTAAAACATTGATCGATTTAGTTCAGGCCTCCGGCATTGCCGAAATCGAAATCAATGAAGAAGGCGACCACGTTAGAATCGTGAACCGTCCGGCCCAAACTGCTCAAGCCGCACCGGCAATTATCGAAATCCCGCAAGCTGCTCCGGCACCGGCCGCACCGGCCCCCGCCGCCGCTCCTGCAGCTCCGTCCGCTGCCCCGGCAAGCAATTCGCCGAGCGGCACTCAGGTAACAAGCCCCATGGTCGGCACTTTCTATAGAGCTCCGAGCCCGGGCGCCGATCCTTTCGTAGAAGTCGGCACTCAGGTCAAAAAAGGCGACACACTTTGCATCATTGAAGCTATGAAGCTTCTGAACGAAATTGAAGCTGAAGTCAGCGGTACGGTTAAAGAAATCCTTGTTGACAACGGTTCCCCGGTCGAATTCGGCCAGCCTCTTTTCGTCATCGAATAGTCAGTGAGCCTTTATGTTCGGTAAGATTTTGATCGCCAACCGCGGAGAGATCGCCCTTCGCATTCAACGAGCCTGTAAGGAAATGGGTATTAAAACCGTTGTTGCCCACTCTCTTGCGGATACGGATGCTAAATACGTTCGCCTCGCCGACGAGTCCGTTTGTATCGGACCTGCCCCTGTTCATCAAAGTTATTTGAACATGCCGGCCCTTATCAGCGCCGCTGAAGTGACTGATGCAGAGGCTATTCACCCCGGTTACGGCTTCCTTTCTGAAAACGCGGATTTCGCGGAACGCGTTGAATCCAGCGGTTTCGTTTTTATCGGTCCGCGTCCTGAAACTATTCGCCTCATGGGTGATAAGGTTTCAGCCAAACAAGCCATGATTGACGCTGGTGTTCCATGCGTTCCGGGTTCCGGGGGCGCCCTCCCTGACGACCCCTCGGAAATCATCAAAATTGCCCGCTCTGTCGGCTATCCCGTCATCATCAAAGCTTCCGGAGGCGGGGGCGGACGCGGAATGAAAGTGGTTCACACCGAAGCTGCGCTGATCAATGCTGTCAACACAACAAAACAGGAAGCAAAAGCTGCCTTCGGCAACGATACCGTCTATCTGGAAAAATTCCTTGAGAATCCGCGCCACATTGAAATTCAGGTTCTCGCGGATAACTTCCGCAATGCGATTTGGCTAGGCGAACGCGACTGCTCAATGCAGCGCCGAAACCAGAAAGTCATCGAAGAGTCTCCCGCGATTGGCATCCCTCGCCGCGCGATTGAAAAAATCGGCGAGCGCTGTGCGGAGGGTTGTAGAAAAATCGGTTATCGTGGAGCGGGTACTTTTGAATTTCTCTACGAAAACGGGGAGTTCTACTTTATTGAAATGAACACCCGTATCCAGGTTGAGCATCCCGTCACGGAATTTGTCACCGGCGTTGACCTTGTTCAGGAACAGATTCGTATCGCCGCCGGCGAGAAACTTCGCTATCGTCAGCGTGACATCCAAATTAAAGGACACGCAATCGAGTGCCGTATCAACGCTGAAGATCCTTACCGTTTCATCCCCAGCCCCGGCCGCATCACTACGCTGCACCAGCCGGGCGGCCCCGGCGTTCGCGTCGACTCTCACGTTTACCCCGGCTACTTTATTCCGCCGCACTATGACTCCATGATCGGGAAGCTCATCACCTACGGTGACAACCGTGATCAGGCTATTGCGAGAATGCGCACTGCTCTTTCTGAAACCGTTATCGAAGGCATCTCGACCAATATTCCGCTGCACCGCGAAATGATGATCGATCAGAAGTTCCTTCAGGGCGGCGTGAGCATTCACTATCTGGAAGAAAAACTCGCGCACCGCGACTCCGTAAAAAAATAAGGCTGCTAACTCATGTTATTCGAATACTCTCTGCTGACGGATAAGAAAGAAGTCGAGCCCCTGACCGACTTCTTAATGGACAAAGGCGCCTATTCGGTCTCTATTGAAGACGCCGATGCTGAAACCGAACGTGAAAAACCGATTTTCGGAGAACCCGGAATCGAGATTGATGATTTCGCTTGGGACAGCTCTCGTCTGAAGGTCCTCTGCGGAGAGGACTTCAACATGGAAGGAGCTCTGGAAGCTGCGCTTAAAGAGCAAGGTCTTAAAAAGCCGGTTCTCGAAGGCAGAACCGAAGTTCCGGATAACGATTGGGTTCGCATTACGCAGGCCCAGTTTACCCCGACTCAGATTGCCGGCGATCTTTGGATCGTTCCGTCTTGGCACGAGCCGCCTAACCCGGATGCCGTCAACATCCGCTTAGATCCCGGCGTCGCTTTCGGAACCGGCACCCATCCTACAACACGTCTTTGTTTAGAATGGCTGCACGACCATAACTTAGAGGGGAAGTCCGTTTTGGACTATGGCTGCGGCTCCGGTATTCTGGCGGTCGCTGCTAAGAAACTCGGGGCGTCCAGAGTACTCGGTACGGACATCGATCCTCAAGCCATTGAAGCTGCCGACTATAATGCAGAGGTGAACCGGGCAGACGCCAGTTTCTACCTACCGGAGGATATGCCGGATGAGAAGTTCGATGTCGTTGTGGCAAACATCCTCAGCAATCCGCTTCGACTTTTAGCTCCTGCGCTTCTAGCGCGCGTGAAAAAAGGCGGATATCTTGTTCTTTCCGGCATTTTGGAAAGACAGGCAGAAGAACTGATCGAGGTTTATGGCTCTTATCGTCCTGACTCCCCGCTTTCCGTTTGGAAGTCTATGGACGGATGGATTTGTTTGGCCGGTCAGATTCACTAAATAGAAAAGAGGCGGCTATGGAACCTAAATTTGAGGGTGATTCGAACCATTACAACTTCCCGTCCGAACCCTCCCTGGGCGGGAATGTGAAGCAACAGAACATTCCGAAAATTGTCCCTGCAGACCTTAAAAAGCTGCCCCAAGACTTTAAGCTTCCGTCTGCTTCGGCACGTCCCTCAGACCCTGTTACTACAGCTCAGCCCTCTTCCGAGCGCCCAAAAGACCCGAAAGCTCTGATGGCATCTCTTTCGAAAGATATTTCAGAACTTTCTGCGCCCTTGAAAAAAGAAGTTACGACTCAGGAAAACAAACTCGAAGCAAAACCCGCCCCCCTGGCTCCTGACCCCATTGAGAAGTTTGGCGTCAAAGGCAGTGACGGTGTCATTCTCCCGCCGGAGGATGATCTCGGCGACCCGATGGATCCCTCGCGCACGCCCGGAATTGTCCGATCCATCATTCTGTTCATCTGTGTCTGTTTTGTGATTCTGGCAGCATGGCAGGTAACACTTTTCCTGCAGCCGGAAATCCTGAAAAAAGAGCCTTTAAAAACCATTTCTCAGCAAAGCTGCGACTACCTTTACTGTCCTCCTCTTAGAACCCCTGTTGTTCTTTCTAATCAAATCAACGCGCTTTCTCAGGGGCAGTGGGAACTGAAGCTTCAGATTCAGAACCAAGATATGCGAACTCAAAAGCTCCCTGTTATTCAGCTGACACTTGAGGGAGCCGGCAATTCCAGAGTACAAAAAATCTTCGAACCTGCGGAGTACAAGACAGATCCGAAGATTGAATCCATAGACGGCGGCGGTACCTCCAACATCGTGATTCCTTTTAGTTTTGAAGAAGGACGGCCAACTTCCTACAAAGTCAAGGTATTGGAAAATTAGACTGACAAAAGTGCAACACTCTTGATAAGGAGCCAGACCCGGCTCCTTTGTTTTATGCCGAGTTCGCTGAGTGCTTTACGAGTCAGTTTCCCTACAATGATCTGTCCTGAACAATTCGCACGAATCAAGGCGCCAGAGGAGTCACTTTGTACTGAAATCTCCTCGACAAAGCCTTCGAAAACGTTCTGAACAGATAATCCTGCCGGTTTTTCTCTGGCAAACACAACTTCTCTGGCCAATATTCGAAGCGAAGCCGGACTTCCGATCGGCTGTCCGTTATCGCTAATATGAAGTGAAATCTTTCCGCAGTCCACCGTCATTAAAGACCATTCCGTCTCTTTAGATACAACCGTCCCTTTAAGCAGCACGCCTGTGTCTTCACCGATCTTGATCGGTAAATCAATGTTCGCAAGAACGTCGGTGAGAGCGCCCGAAGTTTTAATTTTTCCGTCTTCCATTACGATGAGGTTATCGGCCAAATGCAATACTTCCTCTGCGGAATGCGTCACATACAACATCGGAATCTTGAGATTGCTTTTCAGTTTCTCCAGCCAAGGCATGATCTCCGACTTCCGTTTGAAATCCAAAGCTGCTAAAGGCTCGTCAAACAGCATGATCTTGGGTTCCGTAGCAACGGCTCTTGCAATTGCTACGCGCTGACGTTCTCCACCGGAGAGCTGGGCCGGCTTTCTTTCGAGAAGACCTCGAATACCTAATAAATCGATCGCTTCTTCCATACGCGAGCGAGCATCTGCCGACTTACTACGTTTGACAGCAAATTCAATATTTTGCTTCGCCGTCATATGCGGAAAGAGGGACGCTTCCTGAAAAACATAGCCCAAGGGCCGTTCCCAGGTAGGAAGGAAAAGTTTTTGCTCGTCGTTCTGCCAATAAACTCCGTCAACTTTGACAAAGCCCTGTGCTCGCTCTAATCCTGCAATGCAGCGAAGAACGGTGGTTTTGCCGGACCCGGAAGCGCCGAAAAGCACGGTGATGCCGGAATTCGGAAAATCAAAAGAACATTCCAGCTTAAAGCCGTCTTCCCGAGGAAGCAGCAAAGAAGCCGAGCTTAAAGAATCAGACATACATCAAAATCTGAAAAAGTTAAGGCATAACGCGTTCATTATGGCGGTTTAACAGCGTTAGGCCGAGCAAAACGAAGAAACTAAAGACCACCATACCACCGGCAAGCCAATGAGCTTTACCGTACTCCATGGCTTCAACATAGCTGTAAATTTCCGTCGAAACAACTTGTGTTTTACCGGGAACGTTGCCGCCGATCATCAAAACGACGCCGAATTCTCCGATGGTATGCGCAAATGTTAGAAGCGCTGCTGTCACAAAGCCGGGCTTAGCAAGCGGGAGAACGACGTTAAAAAAGGCGTCAAGCGGTTTGGCTCCCAAGGTAGCGGCAACCTCCAAAGGACGCTTGCCGATAGATTCAAAAGCCGCCTGTAGTGGCTGGACGGCAAACGGCATCGAATAAACAATACTTCCGATCACAAGACCGGGGAAAGTAAATGTCAGCAAGCCGATGCCCAAAGCCTCAGTGAGCTTGCCTAAAGGACCCGACGGTCCCATGGCAACGAGGAGATAGAAACCAAGCACGCTTGGCGGAAGAACTAAAGGCAAGGTCACAATCGAGCTGATCGGTGCCCTCCACTTTGACTTGGTATGCGACAGCCACCAGGCGAGCGGCGTTGCCACCAAAAGCAAAAAGACCGTCGTAATCAAAGCAAGCTCTAAGGTCAGCTTAACAGGAAGCAGTTCTTCCGCAGTAAACATGTCAGTCCTAAATCCTAATTACTTCGTACTATAGCCGTAAGAGTCGATAACCTTCTGAACTTTCGGGCTTGTTGCCATGAATTTCATGAAGTCGGCGACGGCTTTATTATCCTTCCCAGGGTTGAGGATAACGGAATCCTGACGAATGGGCTTGTAACAGTCAGCTGGAATAATCCAGCCGGAACCAGAGGTGAATTTGCCGTCTTTGTAGACTTGAGAAAGCGCAACAAAACCTACCTGGGCATTTGCTGTCTTAGCGTACTGGAAAGTCTTACCGATATTGTCACCTGTTACGAACTTGGGTTCGGCTTTCTTAAGATTTCCCCATTTTTCCATAGTCTGATAAGCAGCCTCACCATAGGGAGCTAACTTGGGGTTGGCAACAGCGATTTTGTTAACAGCGTCGGATAAGATGAAGTTCGGATCCTGCTTGACGAAATTATCTGCAGCACTCCAGAGAACTAATTTTCCAAAGGCGTAGGGTTTAGCATCAATGCCGAGACCTTCTTCGACGATTTTCTTAGGTGTCTTAGCGTCTGCAGCAAATAACACCTGATAAGGAGCTCCGTTTTTGATCTGTGCATAGAAAGCGCCTGTGGCACCGAAAGAAGCCAAAATCTTATTTCCGCTCTCCTTTTCATAAATAGCGGCGATTTCTTTGATTGGCGCTGTAAAGTTTGCCGCTACTGCGACATTGATTTCTGCAGCGGAAACTCCTGTACCTAAAGCGGCCAAAAGGGTTGCAAGACCGATAATTGTTTTCTTCATAACTTCCTCATTGGATATAATGTAAGCAAATATGAAACTTTCATGCCGTTATTCTAATATCGAATACCGATAAAATAACAATACTCGTTAAATAAGGGATCAAAATGGCCTTAAATATTTCCGACGCTCTTTCTCAAAATGTTGTTGATAAGAGAATTGACGTTCTCCAACGTATCAAGCAGTACGGGAGTATTTCTGAGGCTGCACGCAGCGCGGGCATCAGCTATAAGGCTGCATGGCAGGCCATTGAGACACTCTCCGCTCTAGCCGGCGAACCATTGGTAGAGAAAACTGTTGGCGGAAACGCCGGCGGAGGCGCTCGTATTACCGAGGCAGGTGAGGCCGTGCTGGAAGCCTCGGCCGCTTTAAATAAAGTAAGAAACCAAATTCTGACCGACATCCAGGCGGGAGAATCTCCTAAACTTGCAGCTTTAGCCTCCGTTGCGCTGCGTATGAGCATCCGTAACATTATTCCTTGCGTGATTGAAGACATTCACGGCGGGATGTCTATGTGTAAGGTGAAAATGAAGGTCTGTGAAGGTCAGTATCTTCGATCTAGCGTCACCCTAGAAAGCCGGCAGCTTCTTGACTTGCAGGTTGGTAAAAGTGTTTTAGCTTTGTTCAAGGCATCTGCAGCCACTGTTTCTAAAGAAAAACCTGAAGACAGCAGCCGTTGCTTTCTTTTTGGCCAAGTCTCCCGCCTTCCTCAAAAAGATAAAGGCGGAGAAGTCACGCTCAGACTTCCGAACGGTCTAAACGTTGTTGGTTTCATTCGCGGCAATCACGGCTTAGAAATCGGATCTGAAGCCTATATTCAGATTCCTGAACAAAGTGTTGTCATAGCCTTACTTGGCTAACGCCCAATTTGGTCAAGAAAGAACAACCCTTTGAATTTCTTGAATAAAGGATATCGAGTACCGAACGATCATAGAGAAAACCCTTAATGGTATCTTCCTAATCACAAGGTAGGTAGAAAAGCAATTTTTGTTTTCTTAAGATAATATTATGAAGGTGAGAGCGGCTCTATACCGTCTCTACCTAATTCTTAAGTCAAATAACATGCTTTCTAATTTCACCCTGGGAAGCGAATAAAAGGGAGTACATAATGTCTCAAACCGGAAAATGGGGTACTTTTTGGATCCTTGTCATCGGCATCGTCGTAGGTATTCTGTGCACGGCAGGACTCGTTGGTGTTGTTCAGTGGGCAGGTACCGATAAATTCTGTACAGGCTGGTGCCACTCTATGGACGGTGTCACCTATGCATGGAAACAGGGGCAACACGCCAGAACCCCGTCAGGTTATACAGCCGGATGTTCAGACTGCCACCTCTTAAACGAAACCAATCGTCCGTTGACACCTGTTGCTTATGTCGAACTTCTGTTCGCAAAGGCTAAAGCCGGTTCTATCTCCGGTTTCGGTGAATTACGCGGAACCCTGAATACTCCTCAGATGTGGCTGGAAAAACGCCCTGAACTTTCTAAGGCTGTAAACGACTGGATGGTCTCTTACAATTTCCGCAACTGCCGCGGCTGCCATAACTTGGCCGATATGTATAACGCTAAGAACCCGATGGTTGCAAAAATGCACGCCGGCTTCATCGACAAACCGACAAACTGCATCATGTGTCACAAGACCGCCGGCCACAACTATAAGATGGCTGATGAAATCATTAAAGCTACAGGTAAATGGCCTGATCCAGCCAAAGCTTGGGAACAGGCTGACGCTGCTGCTAAGAAATAATTCTTAGAGAAAACGGAGTTCGAATGTGAACTCCGTTTTTCGCCTCGATGAAAAACGCCGCTAATCGCGGCGTTTTGTTTTGCTCTTTCAAGCGGCTTAGTCTTTCTTTGAACGATTGGCGAAGAAATTGGCCTTCTGAATATTTTCAGTAGCCAATGTGAAGATCTGATTTGTCAGGTCTTCAGCGAGTGCTTCACATTCTGCCAGAAGTTCAAGATTAGTCTTCTGCAGGAGAGCGGTAGCAGCTTTCTTGTCGGACTTGATCAATTCCACATACTGCTTTTCCATCTGTTCCTGTTTAGCCGTCATGGCACGTTCCTGATCACCGAAAGCTTTCTTCACGATCGGAGCGAATGTCGGATAGTCGGTCATGACAAGCGTCTGAAGCTTACGGAACTTCCAATAAACAGAAGCGCTGTCTGCCTGGCAGGTACCGATGCCGTAATGACCCGGAACCTGTTCGAGTCCCTGGTAGAACGGCATGAAGCAGGACAGATCGGCCATGCCGAAAGCAATGTAGATCACATCGCCGATGGCTCTCGGCAGCCAAGGACGAACCTGCATGACGTGAGCCTCATAGGTACGGAAGACGCTGACAGGGCGCCAAGGTTCACTGCCGTTCAAGCCGTGAGAATACGGGTCGTGCTCGCTGCCGTCAAAGTGATCGCGCATCACACGCTTAGCATCTTCGAGGGAAAGCTTGCGTTCGGGCTTCATGAAGACGCCGAATTCACGACCGTCTTCAACCGGCTGAATTACGGACGGATTGAAGAGCTTCTGGATCTGCCAAACGCGCGGATCGTTGTATACACGATCACGATCGTCATTGCGGGTGTAAGCAGCGGCAAAATCAAACGGCCCCTTCTTCGGATCGTAGAAGCCATGTCTAATTGCAAAGTCAATCAGATCGGGGCTGCCTTTGAATTCAGAAGCGTTCGGGTCATAAAGGCGCAGACGTCCCTGATTGCCGGAACCGAAGTACACGTCTTCCGGAATTCTCTGAGCCATCCACTGATGACCGGTACCGGTTTCCAAATACCAAATTTCGTTGTCATCGACAAATGCAACGCCGAAGCCTTCACCGGCGCCGTGTGTTTCGATGATCTTGCCTAAGAGTTCAACGCCTTCGGCAGCGGTATGGCAGCGAGGAAGAATGACATCAATAATGTCGTCTTCAGTGATACCGGTTTCTTTGTTATAAGGATCAATGGCAAGCGCGTCGTCACGGGCAAAAATAGACTCTGTACCGGTCACGCCCAGTCCGGCTTCGTTAAAACCGACGGCACCGTGCAGCTTTGTCTGCCAATTAGGAACCGAGGTATAGCGCATAGCGTGCACAGGCTGCGGATAGCTGAAATCGGTTGCACCGTTGTGATCCTTTGTGCGGTACATCGCGCCTTCCGGATAGTAGCAAGCAGGATGAATGATGAACAACTGAGCCTTGAGCGCAGAGCTGTCGGCACTTCTTGCAACTAAGAAAGAACCGTCAACCGTAGCTTTATCTCCGACAATAAAAGTAGTGCACATACGCAACTCCTTGGTAAAAAAGTGCCCCCATTCTAAATCCGATCAACCCGAGGGACTCAAAAAGAGTTGTTCACAAGAGCAAAAATATGTGAAGAATTAAGACAATGGACCAAAGAGCTGTGTCTTCTTTTTTTCAAAAATGGGTACCGCGTTAAAATGGTCGAGTTGAAAAAAGCGAACATAAAGATGGCATCACAAAACGCATCAAATATTGTTTTTAGAAAAGACTATGCGGCTCCCGATCATCAAATCGAGTCGATCGACCTCTCCTTTGATCTAATCCCTACCTGCACTGAAGTCACCTCCAAAATTATTGCCGTTCCTCAGGAAGACAGAAAAAGTGACGACCTGATTTTGGACGGGGACGACCTAACGCTGGTTTCCATCAAAATCGCCGGAGAAGATTCCTTCCCGGGCCAATACGACATGCGCCCCGGCAAATTGATTATCCATAACGTCAAGGAACGTACGGAAATTGAAATCGTTACGCGGATCAATCCTCGCAACAATCTTGAACTCTCCGGCCTCTACATGAGTAAGAACAACTACATTACTCAATGTGAATCCGAAGGTTTCCGCCGCATTACCTACTTTCCTGACCGTCCGGATATTCTTGCCAAATACCGCGTCGTTATCCGCGCTCCGAAAGACTACAAGGTCCTCCTTTCCAACGGCAATCTCGTAGAACAGGGAGAGCTGCTGGACGGCCGCAACTACGCCATCTGGGAAGATCCGTTCCCGAAACCCTCTTATTTGTTCGCACTTGTAGCCGGTAATTTTGTCGCTCAGGAACAAAAGGTCACCTTGTCCGACGGTCGTGAAGCTCTCCTCCAGATTTGGACTGAGCCTGCTAATAAAGGCAAAACTGAATTTGCCATGCAGAGTTTGGTCAAAGCTATTAAGTGGGATGAAGAGCGCTTCGGCTTGGATCTTGACTTAGACCGTTTCATGATCGTCGCAACTGACGACTTCAATTTCGGTGCTATGGAAAACAAAGGGCTGAACATTTTCAATTCGAAGTATGTTTTGGCTGATGAAAATGTTGCGACTGATAAGGACTTTGCAAACATCGAGGCTGTCATCGGTCATGAATACTTCCACAATTGGACGGGCGACCGAGTCACGTGCCGAGATTGGTTCCAGCTGTCCTTAAAAGAAGGTCTGACTGTCTTCAGAGAACAGGAATTCTCCGCCGATATGCTTGGCGATGAGTCCTCGCGTGCAGTTAAACGTATTGATGACGTACGCGTGCTCAGAAACTCCCAGTTCCCGGAGGATGCCGGCCCCATGGCTCACCCGATCCGTCCGGAATCTTACCGGTCCATCAACAACTTCTACACCACCACTGTTTATGAAAAAGGTGCCGAAGTCGTTCGTATGTATCAGACACTGTTCGGCAAAGACGGCTTCCGCCGCGGACTGCTTGAATACATCAACCGCTATGACGGCACGGCCGCCACCTGCGATGACTTCTTAAACGCGATGGCCGAATCGAACTACGAAGATTTGTCGCAGTTTGAACTTTGGTATTCACAGGCCGGAACCCCGCGCATTTCTGTTGAAACCAAATGGGACGAAATCGCAAAAACTTTTACGCTGACGCTGCGTCAAAATAACCGAACATTCCCGGGCAAACCGGCTCCGAAGCCACTGATGATTCCGGTAAAGATCGGCATTCTTGACGATGCCGGAAACGATATTCCCCTTCAGTTGGAAGGAGAGGATTCTCCCGACGGAACCTCTCGCCTCTTGATTTTGGATGAAGCCGTCCAAAGCTGGACTTTCCGCAACGTTTCTACCAAGCCCCTTCTTTCCATCGGCAGAGGCTTTTCAGCGCCCGTCATCTTTAATGCCGAATACACACGTGAACAATTAGCTTTCTTGGCTCGCCATGATTCCGACTTGTTCAACAGAGCCGACGCATTTGAGAAACTGACGCTTCAGATGGTGGATCAGTTTATTTCGGACCTCTCCCGACGCGGTGCACAGAACGCGATGCCGTCTGAGTCCTATCTTTTCGCTTTTGAAGACATCCTCAACGATGACTCGCTGTCTCCGGCTTACCGTGCCAAAGTCTTGGAAATGCCCAGTGAGAATTACATTGCCGAGAATCGCGTTCTTATCGAACCGGCCCTCATTCGCGAGGCCTGCGATTTGATTAAACGCAGAATCGGACAGCGTCTGAGAGGTTCGTTTGAAGATAAAGTTAAAAATAACCAGACACCGGGCCTTTATCGTCCGGATGCGGCGGATGCAGGACGCCGTGCGCTTAAACTGCTGTCACTAGGCTATTTAGCTTATGCCCAGGACGCCAAAGCGATGCAGCAAGTTCGCAATCTTTATAAAAATGCAAACAACCTCACCGACCGTCTCGGTGCCGTCAACATTGCGGTTCAGGCCTCTTTACCGATTGGCGAAGAGCTCCTAAGCAAAGCTGACGTTGAATGGAAATCCGAACCGCTTCTGAACAACAAATGGCTTGCGCTGAGCACCCAGCTCCGCACACAGCGCGGCAAGCGTCCAACGGTGGATTTAATCCGCGCTCTGACCCAGCATCCGAAGTATCAGGATCACAACCCGAACAGCATCTACGCCCTGCTCGGTACATTTTTCCGTATGGGCGGTCCGGAATTCCATCGTCCTGACGGAATGGGCTATCAGCTTTGGGTTGACAGTGTTCTCTTTGTGGATAAGTTCAATCCGCAGGTTGCCGCTCGTCTAGCTCGCGCTCTGGAAAATTGGCGCCGCTATGAGCCTACGCTATCTAACCTGATGTACAAGGCCCTTAAATATGTCAGCGAGGAAAAGAGTCTTTCTCCGAATGTACGAGAAATTATTGAACACGCCCTGACAGAACCCGTCTAGAATTTTTTAGAATGCAGATCACAAACGATCTTTCAAAAGGAGATTTACAAAGTGGCCATCAACCTTCAGCAGTTTTTAGCGAGACAGCTCAGCGACGGAGTGATCGATCAGCAGCTATGCGATCTTCTCAACGCGGTTGCCGACTTGAGTAAAGAAATCAACGACAAGGTGACTCACGGCGCGCTCGCGGGCGTTCTTGGTTTTGCCGGAACAGACAATGTTCAAGGCGAACATCAGAAAAAATTGGACGTCATTACCAACGAAATCTTTGTCGAAGGCGTTGAGTGGACCGGGGCTTTAGCCGGTATGGCCAGCGAAGAAATGGACCACTGCCTCCCTACTCCGGCTGCTTTTAAACGCGGCAAATATCTAATTATGTTTGATCCTCTCGACGGATCAAGCAACATCGATATCAACGCTCCGATCGGCACGATCTTCTCCATTACTAAAGCTCCTGAAGGCAAGGTCATTGACGAAAGCTTCCTGATTCCGGGCCGAAACCAGATCGCTGCGGGTTATGTTATGTATTCACCGCAAACGATCTTGACTTTGACGGTTGGAAACGGCGTCTTCATGTTCACGCTAAACCTCGGAACAGGCGAGTACATCCTTACAAAAGAAAATGTTAAGGTCCC
Source organism: uncultured Sutterella sp. (assembly GCA_900554375.1). Classification (GTDB taxonomy): domain Bacteria; phylum Pseudomonadota; class Gammaproteobacteria; order Burkholderiales; family Burkholderiaceae_F; genus Parasutterella. The sequence goes on along the minus strand of USHK01000001.1, from coordinate 11,528 downwards.
TGTTCAGACTCAGGAATTTGCGATCAACATGTCGAACATGAGACATTGGGAACCGCCCGTCCAAAAGTACGTTCAGGAGTTATTAGCCGGAGATACCGGGCCGTTGGGCAAGAACTTTAACATGCGTTGGGTAGCCGCTATGGTGGCTGAAGTCCACCGTGTTCTTTGCCGAGGCGGTATTTTCATGTACCCTCGGGATAACCGAGATCCATCCAAACCCGGCAAACTTCGGTTGATGTATGAAGCGAATCCGATGTCCTTTTTGATTGAACAGGCCGGCGGCAAAGCAACCAACGGTTACCAAAATATTCTTGATCTCCAGCCGGAGAAACTTCATCAGAGGGTGGCGGTCTTCTTAGGAAGCGCGGAAGAAGTCGAAAGAGTTACTTCGTACCATAACTAGCTGTTTGGTTTTCCTCATCAAAGAGAAAGCGGGCCAAGGCCCGCTTTTGACTTTTGCAGAAAGTTACTGTTGATCAGGATTCCGGTTAGCGATCAGAATCTTCGTAATCTTGTCATCCATCGTATCCAGAGCGCCGGTGATTGACGTATTCAGTTCTTTATTCGCCGTAGCAATCTGATCCTGCGTGCCCTTAAAGGCTTCCAGGATCTTGTTTTGACGATCGCCTAAACGCTGTTCTGTCTCGGCTAGAATCTGCTTTTGTTCTTCCATCCAACCGTGCCACTTCTGCTCGAAATCAGCCTTAACGTCAGTCAAACGAGAGGCTTCCTGATCCGTTGCAAGTTTGCGCTGCTCTTGAAGCTCTTTTGTCAGACGGCGCATTGTGGCAAACGACCCGGTTTGCTGAACAAACAATATGTAGATCACAATCACAAAGAGGAGGCTGAACCAGAAAAGAAGCATGAGAGTAATCGGCGCCTTCGCTGTGGTGATAAGAAGATTAACTTCTACCGGGGCATTCACTGCCGGCCAATTAATAAACACGAAGCCGGCTCCGATCAACAGAACCAATAAGAGGACGATGTAACGCATAAACGAACCTTATAAATTTGCATAGAGGACTTTGTGTCAGTTTAATGGATCTGTCACTCTATGCACAGAGCCTGTTGAGATCTGTTGAGATCTTCTCTTTCCGAAAAAGAGCAATTTTTCATACTGGAACAAAGTCATTTCGTGCAACCTTGTTTTCCAAAATAAGGGTACTCCATTATTCCAATACTCTAATCGAAAACTTTAACTCTTCTCTATTCATTATCCAACGCGCCGCCCATTTGGAGAAAAAATCTATTCGCTTCCAGCATCTGAGCGCTCATCGATACCATCCAATAGGCGCATAATGTCAGGTATTGATAGGAGATAAATGAATGAAAACTGATCCGCGTTTCCCTAAACTTCATATCGTTGACCATCCCCTCGTGCAGCATAAACTCAGCACGATGCGCGAAAAGAAGACTCCGTCCAATTCCTTCCGTCAACTGCTTCGCGAACTTACTTACCTGATCGGATATGAAGTGACACGCGATCTGCCGCTCGAAACTCGTACCATTGACACTCCGCTTTGCAAGTGCAAGGGCAACTTCATTGCCGGTAAAAAGCTGGTGATTATTCCGATCCTCAGAGCAGGTTTAGGTATGTCCGAAGGCTTGTTGGATCTTATGCCGTCCGCCCGCGTCGGCCATATCGGCTTGTACCGCGGACCTGACCACAAACCTGTTGAATATCTTGTTAAGTTGCCTTCCAAACTCGAAGGCCGGCGTGTCATTCTGTGTGACCCGATGCTAGCAACAGGTAATTCTGCCGTCGCTGCTGTCGATACGTTGATTAAACGCGGTGTAAAACCGAAAGACATTACTTTTGTCGCATTGGTCTCCGCTCCCGAAGGCGTTGCAACGTTCCAGAAAGCTCACCCTGAAATTGAGCTCTATGTCGCATCCTTAGATGAAAAATTAAATAAGGATGCCTACATTCTCCCAGGTCTTGGAGATGCCGGCGACAGGATCTTTGGCACCAAATAAGTGCAAATCTAAATAATTACTAGGTATAAACCCTCTATTTTTGATTAAAAACGAGGGTTTTACTTTATCTGCTTCAGCCAAGGCTTGAATTTTAGGAGACAGCGGACCTGTTCAAGAGCATTATTACGCTCAGTGTTAAACGCTAACTCATCCTATTTCTAAGGTTTATCATGGCTGATGATTTCAAAGACATCTCCCACCTCTACAAGGTGACACCTTCTGCCAAGACCATCATTGATGGCGAAGACTTGGTAGAAACAAAGCAGAAATCCAAGGCTTATGCCTGGTGCGACGTTCTTCAGTCCGTTACCGGCTTGATCCTCGGTCTCTTCCTGTTCTGCCACATGGGCTTCACAAGCTCCATTCTTCTTGGCAAAGACACTTTCTGGTCTCTGGTTTCTTTAACCGGCGGCTACTTCATTGATGGTGTTGACCACCTCTGGATGCACTCCGTATTCGTCGGCGTAATCTTCGTTCTCGTGGTCATTCACGCTATTCTTGCTCTCCGCAAGTTCCCGAATACCTACAAAGCCTTCCGCATCATGCGCGGCCACTACAAACTGCTCCGCCACACTGACACAACAATGTGGTGGGTTCAGTTCATTACCGGTGTTATCCTCACCGCTCTGGTCTTCCCGCACATGCTCCCCATGCTGATGGATCCGGGCAGCATCGGACCTTACGGCAGCGGTCTCGAGGTTTACCATTCCTGGCTGTGGGTTGTCTTCCTGTTCCTCATCGTTACTGAACTTCACGGCATGATCGGTCTGTATCGTCTGTGCATGAAGTGGTGCGGTCCGTCGAACGCCACACGCAGCTTCCTGCGCAAGCTTACTTACGTTCTTATCATCGGTATGATTGCCATGGGTTCCTTCACGATCATGGGCTTCTACAACGCCGGTGCTGAAGCTGCCAAGCTTGATCCCGAAGCTCATTACGTTCCGGGCTGGCTGCAGACTCCCCAGACTGCTCCTTATCCGAGCTGGTGGCCTGACCACCTCAAGAAGAACTAATCAGATTCTTCTGAGTACATGATTCAAACGGGCGCTTTAAGCGCCCGTTTTCTTTTGCCTTTTCTGAACCTCTCACAGGCTCTACTACATCAAGTTAAGAAATCCGGAAATCGAAGATGTCAGAATTGGCGGCTGTTCTCGGCTTCCGTTCCTGTGATTGGGTATGAAACGCAGCTCTTTTCATTGTTCTCAGGTCTGTCTCCAAAGGCAATCTATTGCAAAAAATTAGGCCCGCACTCTCTGCGAGCCGGGCCCTAATTTTCAGGATCTAATCTTTGATTAGCCGTTCAATTTCTTTGCCATTCCGACGTACATGTCAAAAGCCTGTTTGAAAGCGCCTTCGTCAATGTCGAAAGTTCCTTGGTGGTGGCCGGCAGCTCTGTCAGCGCCGCAAATGAAGAATGCAGCTTTGCCGCCGTGAGCCTGGACACGCTTACCAAGAACGGAAATGTCTTCGGAACCTCCGAAGTTTCCATCCGGACGAATCTTGTTAATGCCGGGAACCGTCTTAGCAACTTCAATCAACATTTCAGAGAGCTCTTTGTCGTTGGTAAAGTCAACGGCTGCGCCCATCTGAGAAATTTCGTAAGTAACATCAAAACCTTTAGCGATACCTTCAACGATATTCTTAACGTTTTCGGCCATGTAATCGTTGATAGAGCTGGTTTCGCCTCGAACTTCCAGAGCCATGTGTGCAGAACTCGGGATGACGTTACGACCTTCGCCGGCACGAAGTGTACCAACATTGATTCGAGTCATACCGCCGCCGTGACGAGGTATACCCATCATCTGAACAACTGCATTGCAGGCAGCTGCCAGAGCGTTGCGGCCGGCATTAGGTTCTTTACCGGCGTGGGCAGGTTTGCCCTTAAAAGTCACGTCATACTTGGAGGTGCAAAGTAAGCCGTAGGGAGCGGCAACGATTTCGCCGGAATCTGCCATAAAGGAAATGTGGCTGCCGAGGAAATAATCCGCATCGTCAACAATGCCGGAAGCAGCAATAGCGCTGGCACCACGAACGCCTTCTTCAGCCGGCTGGAAAACGATCTTGAACTTACCTTTCAGTTCATCTTTATGCTCGGCGATCCAGTGAGCCAGAGTCAGACCGATAGAAATGTGAGAGTCATGACCGCAAGCATGCATAAAACCGGCGTGCTGACTTCTGAAACCTTCCTTGTTCGGCTTGTGGTCGGGATTGTCGGTCTCGTTCACGCAAACGCAGTCAATATCGAAACGGAATGCAGTTGTCGGACCTTCTTTACCGGTATCCAGCAAAGCAACGCAGCCGGTGTAGCCTTCAGTTTCATCAATGAAAGACTGAGAAACTCCGCGGGCTAAAGCGTTTTTAATGCCTTCCTGAACGAGTTTTTCGTTGCGGCCGAAAACCTGTTCGGGGTTGATGATTTTAGTCCCGAGCAGGACTTCATAGCCCCAGGAGCGCAGCTTGGTGACGATGTAATTCGTAGTCCAGAATTCGGTCCAGCCTTCTTCCGGCCACTGGTGAAGCTCACGTCTTTGTTCGACAAGCTGCTTGGTGTAATCAGTCATTTTTTCTCCTTTTGTTTTGTCAGTTCGTTATATATACATAACAGATCGATTTTAATCCAAACGTTACGAAATGTGAATACTTATTGATCGCTGACAGTTCCTATGGATACTAAGATTTCTAAATTTTTACCCCACAAAAACACAAACCGCTCAACCCACAGAGGAGTTGAGCGGTTTAATTTGTCCAATTAGGGGTTGATTAAACCATAATCAAAGCTAAGGTAATCACAGCCACGATCATCGGGACTGCTGTACGCTTCACCAATTGAATCGGCGGAACCATTGCAAGGCCGGAAAGAAGAATCACAACGCCGGCGATCGGGGACATCGTACGGCCGAGAGAGCCGGAGATGAGAGCCAGAGAGCCGAGGTTAGGAACCTGCATTCCGAAGTCAACGGCATGCGGAGTAACCGCTTCGTTGAAGGCAAAGGTTGCGGCGTCGCCCGAACCGGTAATAACAGCCAGAACGAATGGTCCAAGAGAGCCGCCCCAGCGTGCGAGTTCGTTGGAGGCTTTCAAAGCTGTTACGAAAGCGTCGATCAGACCGGCACTGCGCAGGCCGGCAGCGAACACGCCCGCAGCAATGATGATGCCCATCACATCGCCGTAACCGTTGCCCATACCTCTGAAGAACTCTTTGGAGAACTTCTGAGGATCGCACCAGGAGACAAGCAGCGTAAAGATGGCGCCGAGGACCATGGCCTGAGCAACACCCATCTTAAGAGCCGGAACGTACTTGTTGCCGAGAACGAGGATGATCAAGGGGATGAGCGGAGCAAGAGCCTTAAGGAAGTTGATCTTCTCGATCGGAGCGCCGCCTTCCTTGGCGGAGTAAGCAGCCAATTCTTCAGCAGTGGGCTTATTGTCACGAAGAACCAGACAGACGATCGTAATACCAACCAAACCGATACCCATCATGATGAGCGAGAACGGAGTGTGGAGAGAGATCAAATCCATCACGTTCATCTTGGAGATGCCGGCAACGAAGTTATTGTGGCTCATGCCCGGAGAAAGAATAGAACCGTAAGTACCCATCAGAATTGCAGCACCGGCTGCGGCAGGACGGATACCGGCGCGAATCATAACCGGAATGAACGTAGCACCCACGGCAGCAGCACAACCTGCAGCAGAGGGAATAGCAATGTTGACGAAGAATGTCACGGCGGTAGCGGCCGGAATCAGCAGAATACCCAATCTCTTGAGCGGAGCTGCAAGGAGGCTAACCAGGTGACGGTCGCAGGAAGTGTGCGTAACGACGTAAGCAAAGCCCATCGCACCGCAGATTGCCATGATCAAGCTGGCGTTCGTCATGCTCTTGGCAAACTGGTCCAAGGCTGCCATCGGTTTCATCGAAATGCAGCATAAGAACAAGCCGGCCGTGAACAACACCAAGCGTGTCTCATAGCGCTTAATTAAGCAGTAAATCGTCGCGATAATGACGAGCACTGCAATCCAGGCTGTAATTGACATTGAAAATATACCTATTGATTTTTTGTGTACTGCTTTTTCCAAATTCGGAAAAAACTCTCCCCGGCTGAAATGGGAAACTTCACAATTTCGGCCTGCCGTGAGTGTTTCACATTTGTCACTTTTTTGTAATGTGGGTAACCCTTACATCTACATATTTTTTTTACATTTAGACATAAAATTACTGATCCCGTTTATTTGTGACTTTTAACCAATTGTCCCCATCTTCCAGGAGCTGAATTAAGGTTTTAAACTCACTGAGGCACGCAACATTTACACCAGGAGAACACATGACTACTGACTTCCAAAAAAACTCACTTGCTTTTGCTCAAAAATGCTTTGATGACGTGCGCGCCATGTCCAAAGACACCACCGGCGTTTCCAGACAGGGTTATGGCCCAGTTGAAACAAAGGTTCTTGAGTATTTCAAAAAAATCGGCGAAGAACTCGATCTGGAAATCAGCACCGATAAGGCCGGCAACGTTTGGATGACCGTCCCCGGAAAAAATCGAGAACTTCCCGCACTCGTGAGCGGCTCTCATGCCGACTCCGTTCCGCAAGGCGGAAACTATGACGGCTTGGCCGGCATCGTCGCCGCTCTGACCGTCGCTCGCTGGATGCGCGAAACCGGTTATCAGCCCGAACGCGATTACACGGTTCTGATGATGAGAATGGAAGAAAGCTCCTGGTTCGGCAAATGCTATGTGGGTTCCCTTGGTATGACAGGCCAGCTCACTGAAAAAGATTTAGCCCTCAAGCACCGCAGCAACGGTAAAACCCTTGCCGAAACCATCAAAGAATGCGGTTTCAACCCAGCAGATCTGACAACCGGCAAACCAGTGGTGGATCTTTCCAAAATGGCTGCCTTTATCGAACTGCACATCGAGCAGGGTCCGACGCTTGACTCCTCTGACGAATACCGTGTCGGCATCGTCACTGGGATTCGCGGCAACCTTCGCCATAAAACGATCCGCTGCATCGGTCAAACAGCTCACTCAGGCGCCGTCGACAAACAGTTCAGACACGATGCCGTGCTCGCCTTCGCGGAGTTGGCATACCGCATGGACTGCTTATGGGACGAATGGTTGAAAGCCGGTCACGACTTGGTTTTCACGATCGGCGTCGTTCATACAGCTCCGACTTCTGCTATCGCTATTGTTCCGGGCGAAGTTACCTTCTGCTCTGACATTCGCTCCCTGTCTCAGAACACACTCGACGGATTCAATGCTTTATTTGAAGAAGAAGCTCGTAAGATCGGAGAAAAGCGCGGCGTTAGATTTGAATTTGACGGCGTGATCAAGAGCCAGCCGCTCTCTATTCATAAAGAACTCAGCGAGCACTTGGCAAAGTCCGCTACCGAAGCCGGTCTCAAAGTCAAAAAGCTTCCTTCGGGCGCAGGTCACGACACCGTAATTTTCGGCAACCTTGGCATTCCTGCTGCCATGATTTTTGTCGCCAACCAAAAGGGTTCGCATAATCCGAATGAGGCGATGGAAATCACCGACTTCATCCAGGGTGCAGAGGCTCTCTGGCACGCAGTCAAGGCTTTCCCTGTAGAAGGCCTCCGCTAGACTTTCCCTGCTAGTTTTCTAAAGGCGTCCGAGCGTTGTTTTCGGATGCCTTTTCTTTTGGTCCTTTCAAAAGGATCTCACATCACTTTAGCCATCGTTAGAATTAGTTCAAGCAGTACTTTATTCATTCCATAGAGGTGTCGAAAGTGAACTTGAAAAAACTCCTTGTAACTTTCAGCCACTCGCTGTTCTGGCAGATCTCAGGCCTGCTGCTCATCGTCACCGCTTTCGCCTTCACTGCCCTCTTTCTTGTGCTTCAAATTTCGGAAGACTCAACCGGAAAAGGCAGCGCAATTAATGTATCCGGCTCTCTTCGCATGCAAAGCTATGTACTGGCATTAACTGTCGCCAGAAGCTCGGAAGATTCTGAGGCCGTTCGCAGCAAAGATATTAAAGCTGCTATCGCCGAATTTGAAAGACGCTTGAATCTCCCCGGACTGACACAGGCCCTTCCCGAAGACTCAACTGAAGAACTCCGAAAAAGCTACGACATTATTTCTTCCGATTTCTATTCAAGAATTAAACCTTTGGCGCTCGAAACCATACGGCACCCCCAAAAGATTCATGAATTCTTAAATTCCGTTCCTCAATTCGTCTCCGTAATCGACACTTTCGTTTTTGACCTGGAGCAAGACCTCGAGTCAAAGAGCAACTTCATTCATGCCGGCCTCATCGCTTTTATGCTTCTGGCCTTTGTCCTTTACTTCGGTGTGCGCTACTTCCTGCGCCACACGCTGTTTGAGCCTTTAGAGGATTTAGCAAACCTTGCTTCTTCCGTTCGAAACGGAGATTTCACGAAATCAAGCACTTATAAAAAACACAATGAAATCGGGACCCTCTCCGAAAGCATGAACTTTATGATCCGCGACTTATCTCGCATGTACTCTTCATTAGAAGAACAAGTTCGTGAAAAAACTGCTGATTTGAATCGGCAAAATAAAGCACTCAATTTGCTTTACGGGCTTAAGAACGTGCTCGGCGCCGAACTCAACCGAGCCGTCTTGGAAAAAGCTCTGGACTTTTGCTCTGAAAATTTAGAAGCACTGAGCTGTGCTGTATACCTTCGCAACGAAGGCGACAAAACCCTTCGTCTTGCCGCCCGATTCAGCAAACATCCGATCGATCCGGAAGAAGTGAGGAAGTTTTTTGAAGATCAAAACGTTTCATTCGAAAAATATAACTTCTTTAAGAAAGAAATCATCGGAAAAGACTGCACACTCGTCCTTGTCCCCGGAACGGTCGGAACCACTCGGCTGTCTTTTGCAGCGACTTTCTGCGGCGAGGCTCCGGTGCATATCGATAGAGAACTGCTCAAAAGCATTGCCAGAGAATTTGCTTTAGCGATCAATAACTCCGAAAAAAATGTTGAATCTCGGCGTCTGATTCTTTTTGAAGAGCGATCGACGATCGCTCGCGAACTCCATGACTCGATCGCTCAGTCTCTCTCCTTTTCTCGAATTCAGCTTACACGGCTGGACTCCGCCCTTAAAAACAAGTCAGACGAAGCTGAAGTCCGCAGCATTCTCGACGAACTCAAGCTCGGCATAATCACCGCTTATCAGCAGCTCCGTTCGGTTTTGACAACCTTCCGTCTCAAGCCGAAATCTCCGGACCTGCGTGAAAACATTCTTTCCTCCCTTGATGAATTCAAGGAGCGCTCAGGCATCGACTATACCGTAGACAATCAGATTCAAAGTTTTGAGCTTGATGCTCAGAGCCAGGTCCACTTGCTTCATATTCTGCGCGAGGCCCTGACCAATGTTGAAAAACATTCCCGAGCCAGTGCTGTTGCAGTCACATTTAAACCGACCGGCGAGGGAGTCTTCGAGATGAGGATATCCGACAACGGACGGGGGTTTGATCTTAAGAGTAAGAAGGGTCATTACGGCTTGGAAATCATGCATGAGCGTGCTAAGGTATTGGGCGGAGAATTACATGTGGAATCTCTTCTGCCCCATGGCACTTCGGTTGTTCTTCGTTTTAACTCTCAAAATAAATCTGTTTCATGATGACTAGCGAACATGACATTATTGTTGTAGATGACCATCCTCTTTTCCGTCGCGGTGTCATTCAATTACTAGAGATGGATCCGTCCTTTAACGTGGTTGCCGAGGCCGGGGATTTCGAAGCAGCAATGGTTGCCGTTCGAGAAAGAGATCCGGACATCGTGCTGCTGGATCTGAACATGAAACACACGAGCGGTGTTGAAATTCTGACTGCAATTAAAGCGTTCGACCCCTCGATTCGAGTCATCATGTTAACGGTCTCAGACTCCCCTTCAGATCTTCTTCAATGCTTTCAAAACGGAGCTGACGGCTATCTTCTGAAAGATCAGGAACCCGAACAGATTCTTGAAGACATTCAAAAAGCAGCAAAAGGGCAAACGGTTCTATCCGCCTCCATGAATCAAGCTTTGGCAGAGTGTTTGAGAGAAGAATCTTTCAGTAAGGAGCGACGCCTGTCGGAGCTTACTGAGCGAGAAAAGAGCGTCCTCAAGCTTATTGCGCAGGGTAAAACCAATAAAGAAATCGGCAAAGCGCTGGAAATTTCGGACGGGACGGTCAAGGTTCATGTCAAACATGTCCTACACAAACTTTCGTTCCGTTCTCGTGTAGAGGCGGCAGTATGGGCTAAAGAACAAAAGAATCTTTAGCTACTTTGAGAACATCAAAAAGCGCACAACCTTAGATTCGGAAGTGCGCTGTTTTATTTGACACTAGACTTTATTTCTGCGGCAAAACTTCTGCGTGGCAGAGCAAGCACTCATAACGATTGGGGTTCACTTTACCGTCGGTCACATGGCTGGGAGGCAGCGGTGTGGGAGAACCTTTAGCCACCTTCATCCCCGGTTGTCCGGGAACATGGCACATCACGCAGGCATTCTTTTCCGGAGTAATCGGAATATAAGCCGCGATCGGATGCGGAATCATCGGAGGAGCAAACTTATCGATAGCTTGCGTCGGAGCAGATTGCTGCGCATACACTGCAGGGACGAAGACCAGTGCAGCAAGGGAAAGCATGAACAATTTTTTCATATGAACTCCTATTGAGTTTTCTTTGAATCTTTAATCAGGCGAATTCCGAACTTCAGGCTGTTTTCAGGACAAATGCTTACACATTTTCCGCAATTCGTGCATTCTCCGGAAGAGTACATCCCGACTTCCGCCGCTTTTTTGAAGTTAATCACTTGCGGTTCAGGGCAGACCTTAATGCAGTCGCCGCAGCGGGTACAGGTTTCATTGTCAAACTTGACTTTGGTCAGACCGATCTTTCCCCAAAGTGCCCAAAAGGCACCCAAGGGACAAAGGTGGCCGCACCAGCCGCGTTTTGTCACGGCAAGATCAAGCGCAAAGATTCCGAAAACAGCACTCAACAGACCTAAGAGTCCTCCGTAAACGATCTCACGCCAAAGGATGCCTTGCGGGCTAATGGCTTCAAAAGCAGCTGTACCCGTCACAAAGGACAGGATCAAAGCAATAGCCAGAAGCACGTAACGCGTACCGGAAGACAAAGACAAGACATTCGTGCTGATGCCTAATTTTTTGCGGCACCAGAACGCAAAGTCCGTCACTAGGTTCATCGGACACACCCAGGAACAGAACGATCTGCCGCTCACAATCCAATAAACGGCAAGAATAATTCCTGCTCCGATCAGAGACTCCGGCGAAAGCCAATACTGAGCGACCAATCGCTGCAGAGCCGCAAACGGATCAGCCAGCGGAACAGTGTCAAAGATCCGAGATGAAGAAAGATCGCCTGCAAGAATCGGATGACCGAAAAGTTTCCAGCCGAAGCGGAATGTCCCGATGAAAGCAAGCAGAATGCAGAACTGAACAAAACGGCGCGCGATCGTAAAACGATAGCGGTGCAGCCATTCTCCGGACGTGCGGGGCGCGTCCAGATGACGAATTACTTTCTTGTTTTCCATCATGGCAGCTCCGAATTTAGGAA